>JAZNMO010000088.1:0-20908 GCA_045579665.1 Lachnospiraceae bacterium | reverse complement strand
TACTCGGGGAGCTAACACTGGAAACAGTGTGATGCCGTTGACGAAGAAGTCATGGTAAAGATAAAAGGCTCCATGGTCAAGCGGTTAAGACATCGCCCTTTCACGGCGGTAACACGGGTTCGATTCCCGTTGGAGTCATCCAAAGAGAATATTTGGTGCATAGTTAATATGCCGATGTGGCTCAATTGGCAGAGCAGCTGATTTGTAATCAGCAGGTTATCGGTTCGAGTCCGATCATCGGCTTTTACCTTTAAGGTATTTGGACCTTTAGCTCAGTTGGTTAGAGCAACCGGCTCATAACCGGTCGGTCCCGGGTTCGAGTCCCCGAAGGTCCACTTAAATATGCAATATGGCCTAGTGGCTCAGTTGGTTAGAGCGCCGCCCTGTCACGGCGGAGGTCGAGGGTTCGAGTCCCTTCTGGGTCGTTAGTATAGAATGAAAGTTCTGTACGACGAATTTAATATTTGTGTGTAATACACTTGGGATCTTAGCTCAGCTGGGAGAGCATCTGCCTTACAAGCAGAGGGTCACAGGTTCGAGCCCTGTAGGTCCCATCCACGAAAGTGGTGTTATAGTTTTAATTTGCCGGCGTGGCGGAACTGGCAGACGCACAGGACTTAAAATCCTGCGGGACTAACCTCCCGTACCGGTTCGATTCCGGTCGCCGGCACTATAATTAAACTATAAAAATGTGTGCTTAGCTCAGCTGGATAGAGCGTTTGGCTACGGACCAAAAGGTCGGGGGTTCGAATCCTCTAGCGCACGGTTTACGGAATCAAGATTCTTCTTGGTTCTTTTTTTTTACTTTAGATTCCAAGTTAATAGTTGGAATGACATTCATATGGTTATAAGTTGCAGCGTGGTGTAGCAGTAGTGGAACCATAATTTCATATAAAATATAAAATGTTAAAAAAAGTAGTGCATATTGAACCATAATAGTGTTATAATAAATGTGGTTAGAAACATATTATGAAAATCAATTTTGTAAGTGCAATATTCACAAATATGACAGTGCTTTATCGTCAATATTACCTATTGAAAATAAATTGCACAATTGATAAACTGATTACATAGAAAAAAGACAGCACATTGATCTTGAGAAAACGGTTTCTTCGAAAATAAAGTAGTGAATCTGCTCAACGAACCGCATAGACATAAAAATGGCGGTTTTAATTATGGATAAATTTGGAATCGTTTCCGATGTTTGAAAATGCACGGAATTTGAGTATATGGGGTATTATATTTTTGTTCAATATGTTGGAAAATTTCCTTAACAGATTAAGTTCGTTTGTTAATATTCTATGCAAGTAGAATTTTAATAATATAAAGAATTATATAATTTATTAACAAGGAGAGGTAAACTATGAAAAAGCGTGTATTAGCATTAATCATGTCAACAGCTATGATTGCATCAGTGTTGACAGCATGTGGTGGTTCTGATGAGACTACAAAGACAGAAGACAAGACAACAACAGAGAAGACAGAGAACAAGGATGCAGCTTCTGATTCAAGCAGCACAACAGATGTTTCTGCTGCAACAGGCGAGATTAAGGTATGGGTTGCAGAGAATATGGTTTCTCTTACACAGGAGAAGGCTGATGCATTCAAGGCAGCAAATCCTGATTATGCCGGATTTACAGTAACAATTGAGCCTGTAGGTGAAGGTGATGCTGCTGGTAACATGATTACAGACGTTGAGGGTGGTGCAGATATTTACGGATTTGCTCAGGACCAGATTGCTCGTCTTGTATCAGCTGGTGCTTTGATGCCATTATCTGGTGACAATGCAACATTTGTAACAGAGAAGAACGATGCAGGTGCAGCTGCAGCAGCTACAGTAGGTGATACTGTATATGCTTTCCCTATTACATCTGATAATGGATACTTCTTATACTATGATAAGAGTGTTGTTTCAGACGCTTCTACATTAGAGCAGGTTATCGCTGATTGTGAAGCAGCAGGCAAGGGCTTCTATATGGAGATTAACGGTGGTTGGTATCAGCCAGCATTCTTCTTCGCTACAGGATGTGAGTTAACATATGATACAGATAACGATGGTAACTTCATTGGATGTAATGTTTCTTATGCTTCAGATGCAGGTGTTAAGGCGTTAAAGAAGATGGTAGAGGTTGCTAAGTCTCCAGCATTTAACAATGGTTCAAACATTTCCAATGCAGCTAATGTTGCAGCTATCGTAGATGGTACATGGGATGCTACAGCAGCTAAGGGGTTATTCGGTGATAACTATGCTTGTGCTAAGCTTCCTACATTCACAGTAGATGGTGAGACATTCCAGATGAGCGGATTTGGTGGATTTAAGTTATTAGGTGTTAAGCCTCAGACAGATGCAGCTAAGCTTCAGGCTTGTTTAGCACTTGCTAAGTATTTAGCTGATGAAGAAGTACAGTTAGCTCGTTTTGAAGCAGAAGGATGGGGACCATCTAACTTAGTAGCTCAGCAGAATGAAGCTGTATTAGCAGACGAAGCTCTTTCAGCTCTTGCAGAGCAGTTAGCATTCACAATTCCACAGGGTAACTATCCTGGAGATTACTGGACACTTGCTACATCACTTGGTGATTCTGTAATCGCTGGTGATTATGATAATGCATCAGATGCAGACCTTATGGCAGTTCTTGAGAACTTCCAGGCATCTTGCAAGTCTTATGCAGGACAATAAGTTGAATATTATATTATAATTTAATTATAATAAATGATGGACAGGGGGAATGCCTTTTCCCCCTGTTTTTATCAGAAAAGTGATTTTACTTTTTATATTTGGGTAGAATCATATAGGGCAGTTTAATTGTAAGGCAAAGTGTAGGTTTGAGTGTATCGCTTGCCTGCAACAGTCTGACGCAGTCTGGAGGGATATAGGAGTTATGAATAAGGAAAAGAAGCCTTCTGGTATCATGAGTAAATTAGCAGGTGCGGGAACGGCGATTGCAAACTTTTTTAAATGGTTGGGTTCTGATTTAAAAGATATCGGAACAACATTTGTGAAGGGCGATTGGAAGACAAAAGTATCATTCTTAATCATGGGATTTGGCTCTATCATGAGAAAGCAGTTCTTAAGAGGTGTCGCATTACTTGCGATTGAGATTGGATATATTTATTATTTCATTACATTTGGCTGGGATTATTTGTCGAAGATTACGACTTTGGGTACAAAGTCAAAGGGATTTAATCCCGATGGAACAATCAGCTATGGTGATAACAGCTTTTTGATTCTGTTGTATGGCTTATTGACAATTATTTTATTTATATTACTTCTGTTCGTATGGCGTATTAATGTTCGTCAGAACAGAGATGCAGAGAGACTTTTAGCAGCTGGTAAGAAGCTTCCTACAGTGAAGCAGGATTTGAAGTCTTTATTAGATGAGAATTTTGATAAGACATTATTGGCATTACCGTTACTTGGTATCTTTGTATTTTGTGTGTTACCGATTATCTTCATGATTTGTGTTGCTTTCACAAACTATGACTATAATCATCAGGCACCTGCGAAGCTGTTCACATGGGTAGGCTTTGAAAACTTTAAGAACTTGTTTTCTTTTGGCACAGCAGGATTTGGTAGCACATTTGGAACAGTTTTAAGCTGGACTTTAATTTGGGCATTCTTTGCAACATTCCTTAACTATTTCTTAGGAATGGGTGTTGCAATGTTGATAAATAAGAAGGGTATTAAGTTTAAGAAGATGTGGAGAACAATCTTGGTTATGACGATTGCGGTTCCACAGTTTGTATCCTTATTGTATGTAGGTAAAATGTTTGCTTCTGATGGTTTGATTAACGGATACCTGATGAAGTGGGGCATTATAGACCAGGCATTACCATTCTGGACAGACCCTACATGGGCAAGAGTTTTGGTAATTGTAATTAACCTTTGGGTTGGTATTCCTTATGTTATGTTGGTATGTACAGGACTTTTGATGAATATTCCAGCAGATTTATACGAGAGTGCTCGTATTGATGGGGCAAATGGATGGCAGATGTTTAGAAAGATTACGCTTCCATATATGTTATTCGTAACTGGTCCTTACTTGTTAACACAGTTTACAGGTAACCTGAATAACTTTAACGTCATTTTCCTTCTGAACAAGGGAGGCCCTAAGTCAATGGATTTGACAGGTGGTGCAGGTTATACCGACTTGTTGGTAACATGGTTGTATAAGATGACAGTTGATGATACGAACTACAAGATGGCATCGGTTATCGGTATTATGGTATTCGTTGTAACAGCTGTTGTTTCGTTGGTAGTATATAATATCCTGCCTTCAGTAAAAGATGAGGAGGGATTCCAATAATGAGTAAGAAAGCAAAGATTAGTAATTTTTTCACATATGTATTATTGATTGTGATTAGTATTATCTGGTTATTTCCATTTGTATGTTTGACATTACAGAGCTTCCGTTCTTATATCTTGGAGCCGGGCGGAATGGTAAACTATTTATTACCAAAGACATTTTCATTGGACTCATATAAGTTCTTGTTTAGTGAGGAATGTAAGTTCGTGCAGTGGTATGGCAATACAGTAATCATCGCTGCATTTGTAGCAGTAATACAGACGATTGTAGTATTGTGTACCAGTTATGTATTATCAAGAATGCGTTTCAATGGTAGAAGAGCATTGATGAATGTAATGTTAGTATTAGGTATGTTCCCAGGTTTCTTAACCATGATTTGTTTGTACTTCTTATTGAAGGAGTGGGGACTTACACAGGCAGGTGCAATTCCTGGATTGATTTTACTTGGTACAGCATGTTCAGCAATGGGATATTATGTATGTAAGGGATATTTTGATACGATTCCAAAGTCTCTTGATGAGGCGGCTCGTATTGACGGTGCAAATCGTGCACAGGTATTTACTATTATGATTTTACCGTTGTCTAAGCCAATTGTAATTTATACAGCGTTGGTTGCTTTTATGGCACCATGGTGTGACTATATCATGGCTTCCTATGTAGCATTCGGTCATTCAGATAGCTTTAACGTAGCGGTTGCAATGCAGCGTTGGGTATGGACCGGTGATTATCAGGGATATTTCACCAGATTCTGTGCCGGTGGTATGCTGGTAGCAGTTCCGATTACGATTCTTTTCATGGCTTTGCAGAAGTACTATGTAGAAGGTGTAACTGGTGGTGCTGTAAAGGGCTAGGTATTATATTGAGTATAGGTATGAAATCGGTAGTCGAGTAGGCTACCGATTTTTTGTCTAATAACCCGTCTGGCGAAGCGTAGCGGTGTTTGGTGGAATAGGAAAGTGCCAAGAAGTAATGGGAAAGTTGGACTATGTATATTCACAAGACAAAAGAGTCAGGAAGTGTTATAATGACTATGAATGTTGCGATGGAAGGATTGTAACAAATAAATGCAAGGGCTGTTATAGATGGATGAGCAGCTTGGAGTAAGATAAAGGTGAGGAAAGTATGAAATATAGGAAATTATTGAGTATGCTGTTAGCAGCATCATTTATTTTATGTAGTTGTGGAAACGATTCCGCTCAAACAACACAGGAAAACATAGAAAGTATGGAAAATGCGGAAAGCATATCAGCAGATGAGCAGGAGGCTGTATTTACATATGACTATGAACAGAGATTGAATGTGATTGATGACAATTATCGTAATTATTATGAGATATTTGTGTATTCGTTCTATGATACGGATGGTGATGGCATCGGAGATTTGAATGGTGTTATTGAAAAGCTGGATTATGTACAGGAGATGGGCTTTAATGGTATCTGGTTAATGCCGATTATGCCATCACCTACTTATCACAAATATGATGTAACTAACTATTGTGAGATTTCGACAGAGTATGGTTCTTTGGATGATTTTCAAAGATTGCTGGAGGAGAGTCATAAGAGGGGAATCAGAGTAGTGATTGATTTTGTTATGAATCATACTTCATCAGGACATCCGTGGTTTGTTGAGGCTTGTAATTATTTGAAGGAGCTTCCCCAAGGGGCAGAGCCGGATTTAGAAGAATGTCCATACGTAGATTATTATCACTTTGCAAGAGAACAGGTGAACAGCAGTTATTATAGGGTAGGAGCTTCTGAATGGTATTATGAAGGCGTATTTTGGTCTGAGATGCCGGATTTGAATCTTTCCTCAGAGGCTGTAAAGGAAGAGTTTAGAAAGATTGCAAAGTTCTGGATTGATATGGGTGTGGATGGCTTTAGAATGGATGCAGTTGCTCATTTTGAAGAGAGTGATACTTCTTACAATGCGCAGGTGTTGAATGAGTTTTTTGGTCATTGTATTTCCTTAAATCCTGATTTTTATATGGTATCAGAGGCATGGGTAAATGATACGATGATAGCGCAGTATTATGAGAGCAAAACCCCAAGCTTCTTTAATTTTGGTGTAGCGTCAGCGGAAGGAAAGCTGGTGAAAGCAGCTAGAGGAAAGTATAAGGCAACCAGCTTTGTAAATGCGATGTTGAATTATCAGAATACCTTGTCGGAGATTTATCCAAACTATATCGATGCCCCATTTATTGCAAATCATGATATGGCGCGAGTATCGAATATGCTTCGTAATGATGCAAATGATATGAAGATGGCGTGTGGATTGCTGATGACTATGAACGGAAGTCCATATGTTTATTATGGGGAAGAGATTGGTTTGCCAAGCTCCGGAACCAAGGATGAGAACAAGCGTTTTCCAATGATTTGGTCTGATACGGATACAGCCGGTCAGACAAAAGGTCCAAAGGATGCAGATTATGGTATTACTTCTTCCTTTGCAAGTGTGGAGGAGCAGCAAAAGGATGCAGGTTCTATACTTAACTACTATAAGCGGGCAGTCAGACTTCGTAATGAGAATCCGGAGATTGCCAGAGGAGAGATTCAGGTGATTGAGTCTTTGTGTGTAGAACATCAGGCAGTTATTACGAAGACTTAT
Organism: Lachnospiraceae bacterium; assembly: GCA_045579665.1. GTDB lineage: Bacteria > Bacillota > Clostridia > Lachnospirales > Lachnospiraceae > COE1. The sequence continues at coordinate 14,000 of JAZNMO010000088.1, read as the reverse complement.
GAGGATAGTATCATTGCAATTGTATATAATACTTCTGATGAGACAATGGAAGTAGTGTTAAATGATACTGCTGTAGAGGGAATGTCAATTCGTGGATATTTAACATTGAATGGAGAGGTAATAGAGCAGAGTGGAAGTACACTCACAATGCCTGCACAATCAATTTGTATTTTGAAATAGAGGAAATATGCGTTGCAACTTTTTATGTGATGTATTATATTTATGATATAAGAGTTTACGAAAGACGTGAGCAGGATGAAGATATATATAATACGTCACGGTGAGACGGATTGGAATACAATAAAGAGACTTCAGGGACGCTCAGATATTGAGTTGAATGACCAGGGACGTCGTTTGGCAGAGATAACAGCAGATGCGCTGAAGGAAGTTAAGTTTTCGCGAATCTATACAAGCCCATTGAAACGAGCAAAGGAAACGGCGATGATTATCAGACGGGATAGAGAGATTCCTGTGATAGAAGAACCGCGTATCATAGAGATGAGCTTTGGTATTTATGAAGGACTTTGCAGTGGTAAGGAGCATTATACGATTCCGGACCCGAACTTTTCTTTCTTTTTTACAAAGCCGGAGCAATATATTCCTCCGAAAGGGGCAGAATCTATAGAGGAGCTTTGTGAAAGAACGACTGATTTTTTGCAGGAACTGGTTAATTGTCAGGATTTACAAGAGGATACTGTATTAATTTCTACGCACGGTGCGGCATTGATGGGACTTTTGTCTTCTGTTCATCGCAGAGGAATTGCCGGATTTTGGGGAGAAGGTGTGCATAAGAATTGTGCAGTTACGATTTTAGAGGCAACTAAGGATGGAATTTCAATTCTTGAAGAAGGAAAAATCTTTTATTAATACAACGAAAGAGGGCAGGCAAGATGGTAGAAACAGAATATAGCAAAGTAAAAGTTAATAATGAGATGGATTTTTGTTCTGTAGTGGACAATGAGTTCAAGAGAGATTTAGAAAAAGCATTTATGAAGGCAAGAGTTTCTTACTTTTTAAGATGGGAGAAGCCGGGCTTCTTTGCTAAAGTCTTCAAAAGAGAGAAGATGAGAGTTGTATTCTGTATTAATCAGGCACAGATAGAGCTTGCTGAGAATGTGATTCAGTCAATGGGGGATGAAGCGGTAGCACAGATTCGTTTTATTAAAACTAAGTCAAACAATAAGATGGGATTTTAAAAAGCTTGCGGGTTGATGAAACTCGCAAGCTTTTTCTGTAAAAATATTATCTGTCAGACAAGAAGCAGTTTGGCTGCTTCTTGTGAAGTGTCGGTTAGAAACACTTTATTCCGGCATAACGATTGCTGCAATAATATAGGCGAGTAGTCCGCAACCACCGCAGAAGGTAAATAGAATCCATAACAAACGGATGACTGTTGGGTCAATGTTCAGATATTCGCCGATACCGCCACAGACACCGCAAAGCTTTCTGTTGGTTTGTGATTTGTATAATCTTTTAGTTTCGTTATTCATATAAATCATCCTTTCTAATTTTCAAAGTCTATAGTAATCTCGCCTAAGGAACATGTCAGGTGATAATTGCTGTCAGATCCATTATCAAGGTCTTTCTGTACATGACCGCTATATGAACTATGGTCCAGTTCAATATTTCCGAGTGAACAATTCATAGAGTAGTTATGAGCATCAAAGCTATCGTCTAAGGTTAGGCCAATGGCTCCTGTACTACAGGTAGCATCTAAATCACCTGAGATTAGTCCTTCATATTCAATCCCACCGATACCTACATGTAACGTAGTATCTACGGTAGAAGCATCTGTAATACATAAGCCACCAACACCAATGTCTGTGATTAAGGTATCTGCGCTTAGATTGCAAATGGTAATTGCACCAGCACCTAGAGTAATGTTTGCATTTGTAGCAATCAGATTATCATATTCAAGATTACCTGCGCCTACAGAAATTGCAATTTCATTATATTTATGTTCTGGGATTTTTAATGTAACCTGGCATGCAGCATCTCTGGCAGTTTCGAATCCACTGTTAAGATAAAAGGTTCCGTCTTCTGTATAGTATTGCAGATTTTTGCAATGATAAGCTTCTACTTGAAAATTATCATCTTCAGAAGGACGTATGAGTAATTCACCGCCATCCATGGAAATGGAAACATTATCCACATCAGCAAGAGGAGCAGCTTGGTAATTAGTATGGACTCCTGAATGGATAGGATAGTTACTGTTATAATGGATAGAGCTTTCTACATCAGTAAAATTCAGCTTCCATTTGATATCTTCGTATTCCCAAAGCTCATCGAGCCAGGTATTGATACGGGATGGGAGATTTGCATCGGTCACATCCTTTACAATTCTATGACTTCCCCATATCACGCATCCAATGATAATTATAATTCCGAGTATAAACATAATAAGGGCAGTAATAAGTGAACCCTTTACAAACTTCTTCATGAGTGAGCCCCCTTTCGTGGTGGTGTTATTTTGTGCCATAAGACACTTAATTGTTGAATGAACCATGGCAATACTTTGACGCAAATCCATCCGGTGAATAAGGTAAACAGAATGCCTAAGGCAAAAATAAGCATTGATATACCAATCAATAAGATACCGATAAATGGACTAAGGAATAGATTGTATATTCCTAAGGCGAATAAAACAACACCTACAATTAACAGAGCAATACCGGAAATGCCTATACCGAACCCAATAGATAGAACAGTGACGATGACACTGAAAATAAGGGAGACTACTGTAATGACCAATGGAATCCAAATCGGACAAAGGAGAACTGCTATAATTAAAATGAGTATTAAATTAGTGTTGCTAGTACTCTTTGTTTGTCCCTGCTCGGAATTGCTGTTGTTGGTATATGTTTCGCCGTGAGGAATAACAGCATTTTGCTGATTGTCACTTGTATAGGATGTTTTTTGACAAATATCCTTTTTTATGTCAGATGCAACCTTGGCAGGAGAGCCAAGCTCCTGTAAGAGTGCTTCTTCATTCTCAAGTCCTGCATCTTCAATATATTCCCGATAATAGCTAAGTGCTTCCTCGCGTTCCTCCGGAGAAATATCGGAGAGCTGTGAGGCAAGCTGATTAAGAAATTCTGTTTTAGTCATGGGTGTTACCTCCCTCAAATACACTTGTTATTTTGGTGGAATAGGATTTCCACTCAATCTTATATAGCTGTAGCTGTGCGTTTCCTTTTTCTGTAATCTGATAATATCTGCGGTTTCTGCCGGCGCATTCCTTATCATAGGTAATAAGACATTCATCCTTCTGCAAACGTCTTAAGACCGGATACAAAGTAGATTCGCTCAGCTCAATAACCTGCCGGACATCCTGTGTAATCTTATAGCCGTAGGTGCCTTCGATATCCTTGGCTACGACAGCCAACACAATAGCATCCAACAAGGTAGAACCTGTATTAAATACCATGTAAAAACTCCCTTCTTTTAGTATGTTTATGAAATTATAATATTATATGCGATATAATATTGTTCTATATAATACTATATGACGTATATTATTATATGTCAAGCCATGCAATAAAATAAATTTATAAACTGAGCAAGTTTACTTGCGGAGGTTTACAAATTTATTTTATTATAGGGCGCGAGCCCTAAGCGAGATGAAGCGAAGCGGAATCGAGCTTGCATGGCTTGAGAAGTTGAAAGAAGAGTCGCGAGCCCTAAGCGAGATGAAGCGAAGCGGAATCGAGCTTGCATGGCAGAAATTTCTTGACTTTTTTATTTTGATTGTCTATCATTAAAGAATAAGAAAAAGGTAATGCCAAAGAGGAGTATTCATTACCCCTTACCAGAGAGAGAGGTTCATTGGCTGAAAGACCTCTTAAAGGAAGGAATGAAGAAGGTAGCTTTGAAACCGGGATTCTGAACGAGATAGGTATATCAGTAAGGATTCACGATTTGTCCCCGTTACAGGACAAGGCTCTGATGGGAGCTGGAATGAGCAGGATAGTTGTATCCTGGAACAAAGGTGGTACCGCGATAACTCGCCCTTTGCTGTTTCGGCAGCAAAGGGTTTTTCTTTACCTTAAATTAAGAAAGGATGAACAAATATGAGCAAAGAATTAGCAAAAACTTATGACCCACATGGGTTGGAAGACCGTATTTATCAGAACTGGCTGGATAAGAAGTATTTCCATGCCGAAGTAGACAGAAGTAAGAAACCATTTACCATTGTGATTCCGCCTCCAAATATCACAGGCCAGCTTCACATGGGACATGCGCTTGATAACACTATGCAGGATATCCTCATTCGTTTTAAGAGAATGCAGGGCTACAACGCATTATGGCAGCCGGGTACAGACCATGCAAGTATCGCAACAGAGGTTAAGATTATTGAGAAGCTTAAGGAAGAGGGTATCGATAAGCATGACCTTGGACGTGAGAAGTTCTTAGAGCGTGCTTGGCAGTGGAAGGAAGAGTACGGCGGAAGAATTATCAGCCAGTTAAAGAAGCTTGGTTCTTCTTGTGACTGGGATAGAGAGCGTTTTACAATGGATGAGGGCTGTAATAAGGCAGTTACTGAAGTATTCTGTAAGATGCATGAGAAGGGATATATTTACAAGGGGTCCAGAATGATTAACTGGTGTCCTATCTGTAATACTTCTATTTCAGATGCAGAGGTTGAGTATCAGGACCAGGCAGGACATTTCTGGCATATTCAGTACCCTATCTTAAATGATGATGGTACAGATTCAGGTGAATTTTTGACATTTGCAACAACAAGACCTGAGACAATGCTTGGAGATACAGCTGTTGCGATTCACCCGGATGATGAGAGATATGCGCACTTAAAGGGTAAGAAGGTAAGACTTCCTATCGTTAATCGTGAGATTCCGATTGTTGAGGATACTTATGTAGATATGGAATTTGGTACAGGTGTTGTTAAAATTACACCGGCACACGACCCTAACGACTTTGAGGTTGGTAAGAGACACAATCTTCCATTAATTAATATTATGAATGATGATGCTACTATCAATGAGAATGGTGGCAGATATGAGGGTATGGACCGTTATGCTGCAAGAGCTGCTATCGTAAAGGAGCTTGACGAGCAGGGCTTATTGGTTAAGATTGAGGACCACAGTCATAACGTAGGTACACATGACAGATGTAAGACAACGATTGAGCCATTGGTAAAGCAGCAGTGGTTTGTTAAGATGGATGAGCTGATTAAGCCGGCGGTTGAGGCTGTTAAGAGCGGAGATATCCAGTTGATTCCTGAGAGAATGGATAAGACTTACTATAACTGGACAGATAACATCAAGGATTGGTGTATCTCAAGACAGCTTTGGTGGGGACACAGAATCCCGGCTTACTACTGTGATGACTGTGGAGAAATCGTAGTTGCTAAGACAGCACCTGAGGTTTGCCCTAAGTGTGGTAAGACACATTTCACACAGGACCCGGATACATTGGATACATGGTTCTCATCTGCATTATGGCCATTCTCAACATTGGGCTGGCCGGATAAGACAGAGGATTTGGATTACTTCTATCCGACAGATGTATTGGTAACAGGTTATGATATCATCTTCTTCTGGGTTATCCGTATGATTTTCTCAGGCTTTGAGCAGATGCAGGAGAAGCCATTTAAGACAGTATTATTCCATGGTCTTGTTCGTGACTCACAGGGACGTAAGATGTCTAAGTCTCTTGGAAATGGTATTGATCCGCTTGAGATTATTGATCAGTACGGTGCAGATGCACTTCGTCTGACATTGATTACAGGTAATGCGCCAGGTAATGATATGCGTTTCTACTACGAGAGAGTAGAGGCTAATCGTAACTTTGCGAATAAGATTTGGAATGCTTCCCGTTTCATTATGATGAATATGGAGGGTAAGGAAGTAACTGATGCTTCCGCTTCCTTAGAGCCTGTAGACAGATGGATTATTTCTAAGCTGAATACATTGGTAAAAGATGTAACTGAGAATATGGAGAAGTTCGACCTTGGTATTGCAGTACAGAAGATTTATGACTTCATTTGGGATGAGTTCTGCGACTGGTACATCGAGATGGTTAAGCCTAGATTATATAATTCAGATAATGCCGCATCACAGAATGCAGCACTTTGGACCTTGAAAACTGTATTAATCGATGCATTAAAGCTTTTACATCCATACATGCCATTTATTACAGAGGAAATTTTCTGTACATTACAGTCAGAAGAGGAGTCTATTATGATTTCTAACTGGCCTGTATATACTGAGGCACGTAACTTTGCTAAGGATGAGAAGGATATTGAGACAATCAAGGAAGCAGTTCGTGGTATCAGAAATGTAAGAACTGAGATGAACGTAGCACCTTCTAAGAAGGCACATGTATATGTAGTTTCTACAAATCAGGATATTTGCAATACATTTGAAGAAGGTAAGCTGTTCTTTGCGTCACTTGCATATGCTTCTGATGTTACGATTCAGGCAGATAAGACAGGTATTGCAGATGATGCGGTATCAGTAGTGATTGCAAATGCCAATGTATATATTCCTTTTGCAGAGCTTGTTGATATCAAGCAGGAGATTGAAAGACTTCAGAAGGAAGAGAAGCGTCTTGAAGGTGAGTTAAATCGTGTAAACGGAATGTTGAATAACGAGAAGTTTATGTCTAAGGCTCCTGAGAGTAAAATCGCAGAAGAAAAAGAAAAATTAGCAAAATATACACAAATGAAAGAACAAATTGTAGAACGACTTGCACAATTGATGTAAAAAATGGTACAATAGGATATAAGAGAGGCTGAAACTGCCTGAATGGAGGTGATTTCAATGATTAATGATAAATCTTATGTCAGAATAACAGATGATGCGACGGAAGCGTGGCTGTATTTGTGTGCGCCTTTAGACGCAGAACGATATGAGAAATCTGAAATCCTCCAGTATCTGAAATTTAATAAGGTAGTTGCAGGTATTAATGAGTCTAATGTTGCAGCCATGTGTAAGAAGAGAATCTACGAAAGAGAAGTAAAGGTTGCGGTTAGTGAACCGGGAGAAGAAGGTAATGATGGATATTATGAATTCTTCTTTGACTTAGAGAAGCGTAAGCCAACCATTCGTAGTGACGGTTCTGTAGATTATAGAAGTATGAGTCTGATTCAGAATGTATCGGAGGGTGATTTGATTGCAAGATATCATCCTGCCAAGCACGCAACGCCGGGACGAAATGTTCTTGGCGGAGCTGCAAAGCCTGTTCTGCATAAGGACAAGAGACAGCTGACAGGTAAAGGAATCAGCAATGCAGCGAATCCTAATGAGTACTATGCGACCAAGAGTGGTAAGGTAGAGTACGATGGTGATAATAAGATTAACATTGTAGAGGTATATGAGATTCGCGGTGATTGTGATTTGGCAGACAATGCAGTCATTGATTTTAACGGTGACGTTGTAATCAGCGGTAATGTTGCTGCAGGAGTTGTGATTAGAGCAGGAAAGAGTCTTACGGTAGAAGGTGTTGTTGAGTGTGCTGATATTGTGGCAGGCGGAGATGTTTGTCTGAAAAGAGGCATGCAGGGAGCCGGTAAGGGTAAGATTGTTTCAGGTGGAGACGTATTTACAGAGTTTATAGAATATGCCAATGTAGAGGCAGCAGGAAGTGTGCAATCCAATGTAATATTAAATTCCAGAGTCAGTGCAGACAGAAATGTCGTATTGACTGGTAAGAAGGGCTTGATTGCGGGCGGCGATATACATGGCATGCTTGGAATCAGTTGTATTACTGCCGGCAATTTGTCTGAGATTAAGACAAATCTTCACGCAGGTGTTATGCCTGATATGATGGAGAAAAGAATTGCCGTGAATGAAGAGTATAGCAAGGCCCGTGAGGAGTTGGAAGAAACCGTAGAGGCAATGACAAAGATTCTTCGAGTACGTCAGCAGACAGGTGAATTAAATGAACAGCTACAGAAGCATTTGGTAGAATTAAAAACCAAAAAGGAAGCTCTTTACGAGAAGGCGATGGATATTAAGAAGAGAGCCGATGAAATGGAGGCTATTGTAATGGTAGCCAGAGAAGCCAAGATTAGAATAGAAGGTAATATCTATCATGGCGTTGTCATTGGTATTGATAGTCATCAGCTGATTATCGGAAGAGAGACAAGTTTTATGGAGTATAAGGTACAAAATGGTATGATTACCGGAACAGTTGTAGTATACTCATAATAAGATGCAATAATTGATAAGATAGGAGCCAATTTGCAGGTACCTTCGGGCGTCTGTAGATTGGCTCTTTTTGAGGAGATAGAGAATGGTAAAGACATATGTAGAAGCAGAGGAATATCTGGCAGAGGTGCCTAAGTTTACAAAGAAAAATCCATTGGAAGAGACAAGGGGTTTTTATCGTTTCTTGATAGAAGATACAAAGGCAATACAGCTTGCGCATTTGGGGAAGATTATTCATGTGGCAGGTACAAATGGTAAGGGTTCCGTATGCTCTTTTTTGAAGAGTATATGTATGGAAAGCGGCTACAAGACAGCCATGTTTACATCACCACATTTGATTACGACAAGAGAGCGTTTTCAGATAGAGGGAGAGATGATTAGCGAAGAAGAATTTGTGGAAAGCTTTCATTGGCTAGAGGCAGCAGTGGAGGCATATCATGAGGTAAAACCGGAATATCAGCCGACTTATTTTGAGAGATTATTTTTTATGGGATTATACTGCTTTTCAAAGGCTAAGGTGGACATTACGATTATGGAAACCGGACTGGGCGGCAGGCTGGATACCACAAATGTAATAGAAGAGCCTGCGATTAGCGTGATTACAGAGATTGGATTCGATCACATGGCATACTTGGGAGATACCTTGGAGAAGATTGCTGCGGAGAAGGCAGGCATTATTAAGTCAGGTATTCCGGTTGTTTTCACTGACCGAAAAGAACAAACTACTGTCGTAATTGAGGAGTATGCTTCGAAGTATGGTGCACCTTGTTATAAAGTGTTGAAAAATGAATATAAAATAAATGAAATTCAAAAAAAATCCATTGATTTTTCAGTAGTCAGTCGTTATTATGATTATATTAGGTTAACCACGCATACACAGGCTGTTTATCAGGTGGAGAATGCGGCGGTTGCTGTTCGTGCAATAGAGGTTCTGAAGGAGACGCAGGGACTAGATGGTGTCACCAAGGACACAATTGTGCGAGGTGTAGAGAAGATGCAATGGCCTGGCAGGATGGAGGAGATTATGCCGGGAGTCTGCATTGATGGCGCACATAATGAGGATGGTATGCAGGCATTTATTGAAAGTATTACAGCTAAGTATACCAAACAGAGCAGCGGGGAGAAGTGTTACGTTGTTTTTTCAGCTGTTCAGGATAAGAAGTACGATAAGATGATTCAGATGCTTTCTAAGGTGGCACATATTACGGATTTTGTAATTACAAGGATTCCGGGAGATAGAGGAGCTGTTTTGGAGGATTTGAAGAAGTTATTTCAGGAATATACCGATGTACCGGTTCATGTCTATGAGGAGATTCAGGATGCGATTCGTTATTGTGTTCAGAATAAGGGGGAGAGCGGAACGGTTTATATTGTCGGTTCCTTATATTTAGCAGGTCTTGTAGAGGACCTTTTTAGGGAATAGATTTCATATTAAGGAGTAGAAAGGGAAAGGTAATTAAGATGATAAATTTCGAAGAAGAACTTAAGAAATTCCATCCAAGTCTTGAGGTGGAAGAAGTACAGGATGCCATTTATAATCAGGATTTAACAGATATGGCAGATATACTTGTAAAGATGGTTAAGGATGCTAAGGAAGAATAGGGGAACATTAAGGGATGATATGTTATAATTGTGGATGCAGTTTGTCAGAGAAGGATTTCTGTACAAGCTGTAGAGCGGATGTGACAATATATAAGAAGATTATGTATACCGCCAATCGTTTTTATAATGACGGATTAGAGAAGGCAGCTGTACGTGATTTGACAGGTGCAATTTCAAGCTTAAGACAGTGCTTGAAGTTGAATAAGGATCATATTGAAGCAAGGAATTTGTTAGGACTTGTTTATTTTGAGCGTGGCGAGGTTGTAGCTGCGTTAAGTGAGTGGATTATTAGTAAGAATATCAGAGGCGAGAAGAATATCGCAGATGATTATATTAACATTGTACAGAAGAATCCGGGACGATTAGAGGCGATTAATCAGACAGCCAAGAAGTATAATCAGGCACTGTTATATTGCCAGCAGGATAGTCTTGATTTGGCTGTGATTCAGCTTAAAAAGGTTATCTCCATGAATTCACGTTTTGTACAGGCTTATCAGCTTTTGGCTTTATTATACATAAATGCCCAGGAGTGGGATAAGGCGAAGAAGGTGTTGACTCAGTGCCAGGAGATTGATTCAAATAATACTATGACCTTGCGATATATGAAGGAAGTAGATGCGATGCTCACCACTGAGGAGGATAAGCCAAAGAAGAAGAAAGAAACCATTGTATATCAGAGTGGTAACGATACAGTGATTCAACCAATTAGCAAGAAGGAGAATATAGCATTCAAAACATTGCTGAATATTATATTGGGAGCGGCATTAGGTGTTGCGATTACATGGTATTTGGTGGTACCGGCTAAGGAGCAGGAGGTACAGCAGCTTGCTTCTGCGCAGGTGAAGGAGATTAGCGAACAGTTGGATGTAAAGACCTCGTTGGTAAACGAACTGACACAGAAGGTAGATAGCTTAACTTTAGAGAAGGACTCATTATCCACCAGCCTGGGTGTTGCGCAGACAACGAATCAGGTAGTTGAGGCGTATACGGATTTGATTGAGGCAACATTGATGTATATGGAGGCTGATGAAGATGCTGCGACAGCTATTGCAGTAGCAGAGGCTTTGGAAGCAATTGAGATGAATTATACAACAGTAGAGACTTCAGAGAGCTATAGTGTACTCTACCAGTTATTATTAGATGAGATTTCACCGATTATAGCAGAGAGCTGTTATACGACAGGATATGCGGCTTATAAGGCTACAGATTATGAGACTGCAATTGCTGACTTAGAGCGTGCATTTAAGTATGATTCAACCAATAAGGATGCACTTTATTTCCTGGGATATTCTTATTATAAGTCAGGTGATACAGTGAATGCTTTGCCAATATTTGAGCAGGTGATTGAGCTGTTCCCGGATACGAACAGAGCAGACAGCGCAGCAAAGCGAATTAGGGAGATTCAAGGTTAATAATTTAATATTTATGATACGAAAGAGGATATGCGAGAATGCATATCCTTTTTGTTGTGTACACACCGAAGTAATGAAAACGTTGCAGAGCAACTCTTTGGTGGCAAAAAAATGTACAAGGTACATTATGTTAGGGAGGTAAGAAAATGGAGGGACAGTTATTAAAGCAAACAGTAGATAATCCGAATTTTGCGATTATTGAGAATTATCTGTGTATTAGGATGCCGCGAGAGGTGGATCATCATGGAGCAGCAGCAATTCGGGAAAATGCAGACAGACTTTTACTTAACGATAAAGTACAAAATATTGTGTTTGATTTTGAAGATACGACCTTTATGGATAGCTCCGGAATTGGAATCATAATTGGAAGATACAAGAAGATTAGCTGCTTTGGCGGAAAAGTTTATGCAATACATGTAGACGAGCGGATACGCAAAATATTAAGAACTTCAGGAATGGCTTCTATTATTGAAGTTTTGTCATAGGAAGGAAAGGGATGGTTATAGATATGAATCTGGAAAAAAAAGAAATTCGATTAGAGTTTGATGCAATATCAGAGAATGAAGCATTGGCAAGAGTTGTGATAGCGGCATTTCTGACGCAGCTGGACCCAACGCTTGAGGAATTACAGGATGTAAAAACTGCAGTATCTGAAGCAGTTACCAATGCAATTATTCATGCTTATCAGGAAAAGGGAGGAAAGATAGTAATGTCTGCAGCCTTGTTAAATGACGAGCTTGAGGTGAGAATAGAGGACTTTGGAATTGGAATAGAGAATATACAAAAGGCAATGGAGCCATTATATACTACGAGTCCTGAGACGGAGAGGGCGGGCATGGGCTTTGCCTTTATGGAGGCTTTTATGGATAAGCTTGAGGTTGAAAGTGTAGTTAATGTTGGAACGAAGATTTGTATGCGAAAGAGATTTTATCCTGTAAAAGCATGGAAGAATAGTCAGGTATAGCCTATGCTGGAGGATAGAGAGGTATTTTTATGCGCACAAAAGGGTGATAAAGCGGCAAAAGAGAAGCTCTTCCAAAAGCATATTGGTCTGGTGCACCATGTTATAAAGCGCTATATCGGGCGCGGTTGTGAAAAAGAGGATTTGTTTCAGCTGGGAGCGATTGGACTTGTAAAGGCTATCGAAAAATTTGATGTGAACTATGAGGTTTGTTTTTCTACATATGCAGTGCCTATGATTGCAGGAGAGGTACGAAGATTTTTAAGAGATGACGGCATGGTGAAGGTGAGCAGAAGTGTGAAAGAAAATGGCTGGAAGGTAAAGGCGGCAGCAGAAAGGCTGCGACAGGAGAAGGGAAGAGATGTAACGATACAGGAGCTGTCAGAGGCAACGGGGATTCCGGCAGAGGATGTAGTGATTGCCATGAATGCTGCAAGAGAGGTGGAATCCATTTATAAGACGGTATATCAGTCAGATGGAAATGAAATATATTTATTAGATCAAATTGGAAATGAAACGACGAGCGAAAATGTGGGTGCCCAGCCGGAAGATGAAAAGGTATTGAATAAGCTTTTGTTGGAAGGTCTTTTGGATAAGCTGGGGCAGGATGAAAGACTGTTGATTAAGCTGAGATATTATGAGAACCAAACGCAGACACAGGTAGCGGGAAGGCTTGGAATGAGTCAGGTACAGGTAAGTCGTTTGGAAAAGAAGCTCCTGCTTCGTATGCGAGCGGAGCTTAGCACAGTATAGATATAATAAAAAAATTGGTTACATCATATTAAGTTTTTGACTGTATTGGTCGATATAGAAAGCACAAGAAGTATTCGGTAGCATGATGCAACGAATATGAAGTAAAAAATGGAGTTTTTGATGGCAATGCCTCGAGAAAGGTAGGGTATTCATATGAATGGAATCAATTATAATAGTTTATTAGCGAACACAGGACTATATTCAAATAGTGCAACAGCAACGCAGGAAGAAATAAAGACAAAGGGTAAGACAAGTCAGGAAATAGAGAGTACAAAGGCTGAGGCGCAGAAGGATACGGTAGAAATTAATGGACAGTCAAGGTCTATTCCGGTAGCGGGCTATAGCAGACCTAAGCGTGTGGAGCCTCCAAAGGAGCATCAATATAAAGCATTGAATGCAGAGGGTATACAGGAAGGCATAGAACTGAGCGATGCGGCAAAGTCTCTTCTTGAAGAATTGAGAGCAAAATACGGCAATATGGATATTAAGGTTGCCAGCTGGTCAACAGATGCAGAGCAAGCATATTATGCAAGAGGTTGTGAAAAAGAATACAGCGTTTTGATTGCACCGGAAGCACTTGAGGAGATGGCTGCCAATGCAGAGATTCGAGCAGAATATGAAGCAGTTTTAGATGGCGTAGGTGAGAAGTCTGCTGAATTAAAGGAAGAACTGGGAGAAGATTATAAGCGGATAGCAAGCTTTGAGATTACCATTGATAAGGGCGGTGCAGTAAGCTATGCGGTTCGTTTGCTTCAGGACTTTAATGAGCGTAATGCCAAAAGAACAGAAGATGCCAAGGAGGCATTAGAGGAGAAGCGCGCAGAGAAGAAGGATGCAGAAAAGAGGGCTGAGGAAGAGGTAAGGCGCAAGCGCTATGAAAAGATTGAGGCTGCATCCATGGATGAGTTGATTGCAGCAATCAAAGAAAGAATTGGTAAAGCGCCAGAACAGGAAGCTGTTGTAGTTGAAGAATTATAAAAACTAAGGGAGTGTAAAATAACTCTCTAAAAAGGAAGAATCCGACCACCATCTTTATGATGGCAGTCGGATTCTTTTGATTTTAAGTATTTTCCTTTAAAATGAATGATTTTTGAGTACACA
>JAZNMO010000087.1:0-32049 GCA_045579665.1 Lachnospiraceae bacterium | reverse complement strand
ATGTCATTAAGCCGTAAGCGTCAGTATCAGCTTCTTGCAGAGAATGGAAAGGGAGGCAATCTTGCTTTTTTGGAGATGGAGGATTATGACCCGAAGAAGATAAGAGTGGTATTTCAGGGAGCAGAGGGAGCATACTCTCAGATGGCGATGTTAAAGTATTTTGGTGATGATGTGAACTGCTTTAATGTGAACACCTTCCGCGATGCAATGCTTGCGATTGATGAGGGTAGTGCAGATTTTGCAGTATTACCGATTGAAAATTCCTCGGCAGGAATTGTAAGTGAAATCTATGATTTGTTAGTAGAGTTTGAGAATTTTATTGTAGGAGAGCAGATTATTGCAGTGGAGCACTGTCTGCTTGGTTGTCCGGGCGCAACGAAGGAGGATATTAAGATGGTATATTCGCATCCTCAGTCCTTGATGCAGACAGCACACTATTTGCAGGATACAGGCTGGCAGCAGATTAGTATGAAGAATAATGCCTTTGCAGCACAGAAGGTGGCAGCAGATGGTGATAAGTCACAGGCAGCGATTGCCAGTGCACATGCGGCTAAGACCTATGGATTGGAGATATTAGAGCAGGGTGTGAATGATGAAAAGAATAATTCCACACGCTTTATCATTATTACCAATCAAAAGGTATATGCAAAGGATGCCAATAAGATTAGTCTTTGCTTTGAGGTAAGCCATGAGAGCGGAGCTTTATATCATACGCTGTCGCATTTGATTTTTAATGGATTAAATATGACAAAGATTGAGAGCCGCCCGCTTCCGGGACGTAATTGGGAATATCGTTTCTTCCTCGATTTTGAGGGTAATCTCAATGACCCGGCAGTGAAAAATGCACTCCGTGGTCTTCGTGAAGAAACAAGAAACATGAAAATATTAGGAAACTATTAATGAAGTAGAGGATATATTGCAATGAGAGAAAAAGAACTGATTGTATACCGCAATCTGAAGGAAGATAAGCTTCTAAGAGACATGGCATGGCTGATGGAGCATTATGAAGATGATTATTATAATAAAGAGGACAGAGAGGAGCTGTTTTATGATTGTGTGCATAAGCTTTTGGATAAAGCTGCACATCATGGATTTTATGGAAATCTCTGGCACTGCTTTTTAGCGAATCTTTTGGTAAATGATGAGAACTCCTACAGCTTGTCCTGTGAGATAAAGGGAGAACAGCCGGGAACCTTAAGTGCAGTAGCATTACACGATTTTGCAATTGTAAAAGAATTTCTGGATTATGATTTTGGGCCGATGAGTAAGGTGTTTGGCAGCGAGTGCTTTACTTATCTGAGTGCATTTGAAGGCAATACAGAGAAGAGCCGTGTGTATAACAGCCGTATCCGTAATCAGATTTGTGAATTGGCAGGAAAGATTGGGGCAGCAGGCTCACCAGAGGAGATTAAGCAGATAGTAACGGATTTCTATACAGCCTATGGCGTAGGAAAGTTTGGTTTAAATAAATCATTTAGAATCTCGCATCCTGAGGGTGGAGAGATGGAGATTAAGGCAATTAAGAATATCGACCATGTGAAGCTGGAGGATTTGGTAGGCTATGAGATACCAAAGAAGAAGCTGATTGATAATACAGAGGCCTTTGTAAAGGGTAAGCCGGCGAATAATTGTCTGCTCTTTGGTGATGCAGGTACAGGTAAGTCCTCCAGCATCAAGGGTATCATCAATCGCTATTATGACCAGGGACTTCGTATGATTGAGGTGTATAAGCATCAGTTCCATGATTTGAATGATGTGATTGCACAGATTAAGAATAGAAACTATAAGTTTATCATCTATATGGATGATTTGAGCTTTGAAGAGTTTGAAATTGAATACAAATATCTAAAGGCTATCATCGAAGGTGGTCTTGAGGTGAAGCCGGATAATGTATTGATTTATGCGACGACCAACCGCAGACATCTGGTAAGAGAGAAGTTCTCTGACAAGGAAGAGCGTAGAGATGATTTACATGCTTCCGATACAGTACAGGAGAAGCTCTCACTTGTGGCAAGATTTGGCGTATCCATCTTCTTCTGTGCGCCGGATAAGCGTGAGTTCCAGACTATCGTAAAGGAGCTGGCAGCTAGAAATGGAATCAAGATGGAAGAAGAGAAGCTGTTGTTATCGGCAAATGCATGGGAACTGTCTCATGGAGGTTTGTCTGGAAGAACGGCACAGCAGTTTATTGATTATTTACTAGGTCAGGAAGAATAACCCTCAGGGGCTTTTCATAAGACTTAGAGAAGAGAATGTGTAATAGATTGGGAGAGGTGGAATTATGGCATACAAGACTTTTGCAGCGATTGATGTAGGCTCCTATGAGCTTGCAATGAAGATATTTGAGATTTCTGCCAAGAATGGCATGAAGGAAGTCGACCATATCAGACATAAGATTGAGCTGGGAACAGATTCATATCTGACAGGTAAGCTTAGTAATGACCGTATTGACGAGCTTTGCAGAATGCTTCGTGAGTTTGTGCAGATTATGGATTCCTATAAGGTGGAAAGCTATCGTGCCTATGGTACGAGTGCGATTCGGGAGACTGAGAATACCATGATTTTGTTAGACCAGATTCGTACCAAGACGGGGATTGATATTGGACTTCTTAGTAATTCAGAGCAGAGATTTCTTGATTATAAGTCGGTAGCTTCTAAGGGCCAATCCTTTGCAGATATTATTGATGAACCTACCGCTTTTATTGATATTGGCGGTGGTAGTATTCAGATTTCCCTTTTCGATAAGGACAGTCTTGTAACGACACAGAATATTCGTCCGGGTGTACTTCGTATGCGTGAGGAGCTTGGTAAGATTTCCTATCGTTCTTATCAGCTTGAGGAGCTTGTGGAGGAGATGATAGGCGGAAGCTTTCAATCCTTCAAGGATTTGTTTGTTGGTGATGCCAAGATTCAGAATATCATACTGGTGGATGATTATGTTTCCAATATTCTGCAAAAGAGTGTGTTAAAGAATGTGGATAAGGGACATATGAAGACTCAGGATTTCATAAGCTTTGTAAATGGATTGAAACAGAAGAAACCACAGGAAATCGCTTTTGAGCTTGCAATACCGGAGGAGAATACTTCACTGCTGTATTTGTCGGCACTGATGGTGCAGCATATGATAAAGCTGTTAGGTGCACAGATGCTTTGGGCACCGGGAGTTTCCTTGTGCGATGGTATTGCTTATGAGTATGCAGAGAAAAGTAAGCTGCTTCGTTCCGCTCATAATTTTGAGCAGGATATTGTGGCATGTGCAAGAGAGATTGACAAGCGTTATTGCGGTAATGACAGACGGGCAAGAGCACGGGAAAAGGTAGCACTTAAGCTCTTTGATAACATGAAGAAGATTCATGGATTATCAAAGAGAGAGCGCTTGTTATTACAGATTGCTTCCATTTTGTGTGAATGTGGCAAGTATATCAGCCTGAATAATGTGGGGGACTGCTCCTACAGTATTGTAATGGCAACGGAGATGATTGGTTTATCGCATTTGGAACGTGAAATTGTAGCAAATATTGTAAAGTATGCGACGGTGCCGTTTGAATATTATGAGACCTTGCGTAAGACGACGACTTTGGATAGAGAGTCTTATCTAAAGATTGCTAAGCTGACAGCGTTGATTCGTCTTGTAATCAGTTTGGATATCAGTCACAAGGCAGAGTATGAAGATGTGAAGCTGATGATTAAGGATGATGTGATTACCATTACGTTGGAGACACACGCAGACTTAACATTGGAGCTTGGCTTGTTTGAACGTAATGCGGTATTCTTTGAAGAGGTTTATAATATTAAGCCTGTGATTCGACAAAAGAAGAGTAGTGTATTCTAGGTATTAGAGAAGGGGATGAGAGCATGCGAGAGAAAATTGATTATGGAAAGTCTGAATTTTATTTAAATAGAGAGCTGAGCTGGCTTGCCTTTAATAACAGAATCTTAGGAGAGGCACGGGATAAAAGCAATCCATTATTTGAACGCTTAAAGTTCTTAAGTATTACTTCATCGAATCTGGATGAATTTTTTATGGTGCGAGTAGCTTCCTTGAAGGATATGGTAAATGCAGGCTACGTGAAGAAGGATATTGCCGGAATGACACCGGGAGAGCAGCTTGAAAGAATTAACAAAGCAACTCATGAGTTTGTAGAGATGCAATATTCGACCTATAATCGTTCATTGCTTCCATTATTGAAGCAGAATGGTCTTGTTGTTGTGGAAAAGCATGAGGAATTAAGTGATGAGGATTGTGCATATGTAGACAGATATTTTCAGGACAATGTGTATCCGGTATTGACACCAATGGCGGTGGATTCTTCGAGACCATTTCCTTTGATTCGCAATAAGTCGCTGAATCTGGGGGCGCTGGTATCCAAGAAGGGAAATGAAAAGCAAGGTCTGAAGAGGGATTCTCATAAGAAGGAGCTTGAGTTTGCAACAGTTCAGGTACCGAGCGTGTTACCAAGAATTGTTCCGCTGCCACAAACGCAGACAGGGGAAAAGCGTGTTATTTTGTTGGAGCAGATTATTGAGCGCAACATGGATAAGCTTTTCTTGAATTATGACATTGTTTGTGTATATCCGTTTAGAATTATGAGAAATGCTGACCTTGCCATTGACGAGGATGATGCGGCAGATTTGTTAAAGGAGATTGAGCGTCAGATTAAAAAACGTCAGTGGGGACAGGCGATTCGACTAGAGGTTGAGGCAGGTATTGATGACAAGCTCTTACAGATTATTAAGAAGGAGCTTGAGATAGAGGAACATGATATTTATAATATTCCGGGACCTTTAGATTTAACCATTTTGATGAAGATGTATGGATTGCCGGGATTTGACAAATTCAAGACTGCACCATATACACCACAGCCTGTTGCAGCGCTTGCTGCTATGGAGGGAAGTATCTTTGATAAGATTCGTAAGCAGGATATTTTGTTACATCATCCATATGAGACCTTTGCGCCGGTGGTAGAGTTTATTCAACAGGCAGCAAAGGACCCGGATGTATTAGCAATTAAGCAGACTTTGTACAGAGTCAGCGGTAATTCGCCGATTATTGCAGCGCTTGCACAGGCAGCAGAGAATGGAAAGCAGGTATCGGTACTGGTAGAGCTGAAGGCGCGATTTGACGAAGAGAATAATATCGTATGGGCAAGAAAGCTGGAGCAGGCAGGATGTCACGTAATCTACGGATTGGTAGGTTTAAAGACTCACAGTAAGATAACGCTGGTGGTTCGTAGAGAAGAGGAGGGTATCAGAAGATACGTTCATCTTGGAACGGGTAATTATAATGACCAGACGGCAAAGCTTTATACGGATACAGGTATTTTAACCTGTAATGAGGCGATAGGTGAGGATGCGACGGCTGTATTTAATATGCTTTCGGGATATTCAGAGCCGCTTAGCTGGAATAAACTTTCTTTGGCACCACTTTGGCTGAAGGATAAGTTCCTGTACCTGATTGGCAGGGAGAAGGAGAATGCAAAGCAGAATCGCCCGGCAAAGATTATTGCAAAGATGAACTCTTTGTGTGACCTGGATATTATTAAGGCATTGTATGAGGCTGCGGCAGCAGGAGTAAAGATTGAGCTGATTGTGAGAGGAATTTGTTGTTTAAGGGTTGACGTTCCAGGTACACATGATAATATAACAGTACGTTCTATTGTTGGTAATTTCCTTGAGCATGCAAGAATATTTTATTTTGAGAATGGTGGAATGCCTGAGCTTTATATGGGCAGTGCGGATTGGATGCCAAGAAATTTAGAGCGAAGAGTCGAGATACTTTTCCCTGTAGTGGAACCAAGATTACAGGAAGAGGTATATCATATTTTAGAAACACAGTTAAGAGATACGGTTAAGGCGCAGTTTATGCAGGCTGACGGAAGCTATGAGAAGCTGGACAGAAGAGGTAAGGAAGCTGTGATTGCACAGGATGAATTCTGTAAGGAATACATGGCAAGAAGCCAGTCGCAGAAGAAGGAAGCCAGTATGGCAAGAACCTTCAAGCCTGAGACGCACATTGAATAGAGTCTCATATTAAGACGATGTAGTTTAGAAAAGGATTGTAGCATGACAAAGTATGTTTTGGCTTCGGGGTCACCCAGAAGAAAGGATTTATTAAAACAGATAGGAATCTCCTTTGAGATTATGGTAGCAGGCGGTGATGAGATTATTACCAAGACATTGCCGGCAGATATCGTAGAAGAGCTTTCCTGTATGAAGGCAACAGAGGTGGCAGAACGATATGAATCAGAGTATACTGTCAGCAGGCCGACAGTGATTATTGGTGCGGATACGATTGTAGCACTGGGGACTGAGATTATGGGAAAGCCTAAGGATGAGGAGGATGCGGTGCGTATGCTGGAAGCATTGCAGGGTAACACCCATCAGGTTTATACTGGGGTAACCCTAATCATCTTGGGACTTGGTGACAGACGTGTGATTTCTTTTCACGAGAAGACAGACGTTATCATGTATCCGATGACCAAGGCACAGATTCAGGCATATGTAGATACGAAGGACCCGTTAGATAAAGCAGGAAGCTACGGTATCCAAGGCAGATGTGCGGCTCATATCAAGGGAATTGTAGGCGATTATAATAATGTCGTTGGACTTCCTGTAGGAAGATTATATCAGGAGCTTGTAGCAGTGGGACTGATATAAGAATTTAGCAATTATGTTAGTATGGAAAGGTGGAGCAGATTATGCATGAATATGATGAAGCAGTATTAAAATGTTTTTTAAAGAACCAGTTACAGTTATTACCTGAGAAGGTGGCTGATAATATTGATGAGGCAGAGGCTTTCTTAGAGGAGTGTATGGCAGTGGTTGTGGACTCTGTAGATGAGGTATGGGAATACTTTGATGAGGAAGGCATGGACATAGAAGGACAGTCTAAGGAAGAGATTCTTGAGGCAGCTGAGGTATTTGATATTGGTGACGGAAGATATCTTATTGTAGAAAGCTAAGGGTATGTGTTAGAATAGTATGGAATTAGGGAGCTCCCTGAATCAGGGGGCTCCTTATATGTTGAAAAATATATAAGGATGAGGCAAGATGAAGAAACTGACTAAGATTCTGTTGACACTGGCTGCATGTATGATGATGCTTTCAGGATGCGGTAATGACCTTCCGGAGAATAAGGTATTCGGAGTGGATGACCTGGAAGGCGCAGTCATCGGGGTTCAGCTTGGAACAACAGGAGATATTTATGTAACAGATTATGAAAGAGATGCAGCCGGTACGGTTGTAGAGCGTTACAACAAGGGTACGGATGCGATACAGGCGTTAAAGCAGGGCAAGATTGACTGCGTATTGATTGATGAGCAGCCTGCCATTCAGTATGTATCGCTAAATAGCGGACTTACTATTTTGGAGGAAGAGTTTGCACTAGAGGATTATGCCTTTGCAGTAGGCAAGGAGAACGATGCTTTATTAAATGGTATGGACGAAGCATTGGAGAAGCTTAAGGCGAATGGTACTTTGGCACAGATTAATGAGAATTATATCGGCTCAGATGAGGTTAAGGGTACAATGCCTTATATTACAAAGGATGTAGAGCGTACAAATGGTACAGTTGTAGTAGCAACCAATGCAGCCTTTAAGCCGTATGAATATTATGACAATGGTAAGATTGTCGGTATTGATATTGATATTATGCAGGCTATTTGTGATGAGCTTGGTATGGAGATGGTGATTGAGGATATGGAGTTTGACTCTGTTATCACAGCTGTTTCCTCAGGTAAGGCAGATGTGGGAGCCTCAGGACTTACCGTGACAGAGGAGCGTAAGAAGAATATTAATTTTACCACCTCCTATACAACGGCCAAGCAGGTAATTATTGTGCGTGGCGGTGAGGAGAAGGAGTCAGCTACCTTTGCGGAGAAATTTCATGCAAACTTTATCGAAGACAGCCGTTATATGTACTTGGTAAAGGGCTTGTTCAATACTCTGATTATTACTATTTTTGCAGTTATTATCGGTATTATTCTTGGATTTATTATTGCGATTATTAGAACCAGTCATGACAGAAATGGCGGATTGACCATATTGAATGCTATTTGTAAGGTATATCTGACCATTATTCGTGGTACACCTGCCATGGTACAGCTTTTGATTATTTATTATGTCATATTTGCAAGTACAAGTATTAATAAGCTGATTGTAGCGATTATTGCTTTTGGTATTAACTCTGCGGCATATGTAGCTGAGGTGGTTCGTTCCGGTATTATGGCGGTGGATAAGGGACAGTTTGAAGCAGGACGAAGCCTTGGACTTACTTATAATCAGACCATGAGATTTATTATTTTACCACAGGCGATTAAGAATATTCTTCCAGCCTTATGTAATGAGTTTATCAGTTTAATCAAGGAGACCTCTATTAGTGGTTATATTGGTCTTGCAGAGCTTACCAAGGGCGGCGATATCATTCGAAGTGTTACCTTTGATGCATTTATGCCATTGATTGCGGTGGCAATTATTTACTTGGCGATAGTTATGCTTTTAACCGCCGGAATGAATAAGCTTGAGAGGAGTTTGCGAGGTAATGAGAGAGATGAATGATATAATACTGGAAGTAAAAGACCTGCATAAAATCTTCGGTAAGCAGGAGGTTCTAAAGGGAATCAATACAACGATTAGCAGAGGTGAAGTGGTAGCAGTTATCGGACCAAGCGGATGTGGTAAGTCTACTTTTCTGAGAACTTTGAATTTGCTGGAGGTTCCGACAAAGGGACAGGTTATTTTTGAAGGAACGGATATCACGGATAAGAGCGTGGATATCAATAAGATTCGTGAGAAAATAGGAATGGTATTTCAGCATTTTAATTTGTTCCCGAATATGTCAATTAAGGAAAATATTATGCTGGCACCGGTTCAGCTTGGTAAGATGACCAAGGAGGAAGCAGAGGCAAAGGCGATGCAGCTTTTGGAGAGAATTGGACTAAGGGATAAAGCGGATATGTACCCGCCGATGTTGTCAGGTGGACAAAAGCAGCGAATTGCCATTGTGCGTTCTCTTGCTATGAATCCTGATATTATTCTTTTTGATGAGCCGACTTCGGCACTTGACCCGGAGATGGTAGGTGAGGTATTGGCACTGATGAAGGATTTGGCGACAGAGGGGATGACCATGGTGGTGGTTACCCATGAGATGGGCTTTGCCAGAGAGGTTGCAAACAGGGTAGTGTTTATGAATGAAGGGATTATTCAGGAGGAGAATAATCCGGAGCTTTTATTCACACAGCCACAGAATACAAGACTACAGGAATTCTTAGCCAGAGTTCTGTAAAAAGGCTTGCTAATCTCGGCTAATAAAGGTATTCTGAATGTATGAAATCTATAGATTGGAAAAGGTGTAAAGAAGTGGAAAGAAAATCAAACATAACAACATGGCAGCTTGGGCTGTTTGATGCATTTGATAGAGATGTCATGGTAATGCAGAGAGATGAAGAAGAGGTATTTGATGAGGCGATTCATGTGTTCCTTGAGAAGGAGTACTATGATGCATATGTAGCAAAGGCTGTTAAGTACAGCGAGCATCGTTATGCTTATCATGAGGATAAGATGGGAGAGGTTATCTACCAGATTTTTGATGAGAATATTCCGGGGATGGTAATTCATATGCAGGCACAGGCAGAGGTTTCCAAGAATGTGCTTTTTGAAGAGAGATATTTATCCGCTGAGGATTTAAGACAGGTTGCAGATATTGCAGACAGCTATCATATGATGTTTGCGGCAGCAACAGAGAGGAAGCCAAAGGAAGAGGCAATAGCAGCTCTTTGGTCTAAGGACGTATTTATTATTGGTAATTTACCGCCAATGCAGAAGCCGGCAAATCCGGAGGAGAAGATTACCTTTGAGTTAATGACCATGAAGCGTAAGCGTGAGGATGAGACGGAGTATGAGGCGTTGAAGGTATTCCTGACAGGTGAGAGTGCGATGAAGTTTAATCCTGATAAGAAGCCTGTCAATAAGTACAAGCTAGGTATGCTTTCGCAGTTTGTAAGAGGACGTTTACAGGTAGTGATTGAGCCTCATAGAAATTATTTCCTTGAGTTTGATCCAATGCAGATTGATGTAAAGTCTATGTTTACAGGTGAGCTTTGGACTGCTGACAGAGTGAAGGCACGTGTGCTGGAGTTTGCCCAGATGGATAAGGTGTACGTGCTTCTGGCGGCATCACATTCTGATTATAAGAGTAATCTTGGTTTGCCTTATGCGCATAGAGTAGATAATCAGGGCGTTGGTCTGATGCTTTTTGAAAAGTATGAGGATGCAGTAAATTATACAGTGCAGAATCCTTTTGCTTTGCCAAATGTGGATGGCGTATATCCGGTCGGTGTACTTGAGAAGGGGAACCAGTATAGTGGATTTGAGAAGTTCCTTTGTGTTGCAAAGCATTTGGGGGTAATGGGTGTTAATTTTGATATGGATACACCTAAAGCGATTGGATGTAAGGTGGATTATTTAATAGAAACATTGGGATATACTGTGGATTGCCCAGAGGAACAGAAGCAGTTTTATCCGATTCCATTTGTAAATCAGGAGAAGCCTTATGTGATTTCAGAGGAAAGAAAGGATGAAATTTTAAAGCATGTGAAGGAAGATTTTGATAATGGTGTATCTTATCTTGCGGGAGATGCTACGATTTCAGAGATGATTCTTGCAATGCAGGCAGCTACATTGGACTTCGATGCTGCAAGACAGGCAGGTGACGAGGCAAAGGTAAAGAACTGCAATATCCTCATGAACAAGCTGTCTATTATATTGACTGATGCTTTATGTGAAAAGCCAATTATCTTTACTCTTCGTGATGAGCAGGGTGATATTTTTACCAAGGAGGATTTGGCATATATTATTATTACGAATCGTTACGAATCGTCCAGAAGCGGTGAGGGTAAGCTTGCGCCTGCAAGTGTTGAGAATCCTATCTTCCTTGACCAGCTTGCAAAGAAGAGTCAGGTGGTAGTTGTAACTGATGGACCAAATGTAATGTGTCTGTTAGATATGAGACTGATGACTGAGATTGTGAAGCAGCGTAAGGCAGAAGAGACTCTTAGGGAAGAAATGATGATTTATATGACTCAGGGCTGTGATTTATCATTTGCAGCTGCAAAGCGTTATTATAATCGTATTAAGACAGATAGAGAGATTTTTAGAGAAATGACTGTAACTGTAAGAAACGGACAGTTCTCAAAGGCTGCTATTGAGGTGGCAGGATATACTGCTGAGAGGCTTGTTGCTGAGAAGGGCTTATCTTTGGTTGAGGCATATGATATGCTTCTTACCTTGAAGGGTGATGCCAATGCAGTGAAGAAGGCAGTTGCTGTTAAGAATATAGCTTCTGAGACTTCTGCGGATGCAGAGGAGAAGAAGGGATTCTTTGGAAAGTTATTTAAGAAGTAATATAAGATTGCATTATGGACCGTGGATAGCTGATTGAAAAGGCTGTTCATGGTCCTTTTTGTATATATGTAAAAGCAAGGATTAGAGACAAAAGAGCAATGAAAAGAAATGATGAGTATCCGCTGTTGTATGATAAGGATATGAATGAGAAACCGGCTTATCTTGGTGCGATGTTAGATAAAACGATTGCTCCGGTGGAATAAAATAGAGGCGCTGTAGTTTTTGAAAGCTACAGCGCCTCTATTTTATTAGGGGGTTATATAAAAATTATTGGGGATTGGCAAAAGTTAATTCTAACGCATAATATGCGACTTCTTGTTACGATATTCACTTGGGCTGTATTCCTTGTATTGTTTAAACAGTCGATTAAAGGTAGAAATACTGGAGAAACCGGAAAGCGATGCTACCTGACTTATCGACAGGTTTGGCTGGGCAAGTAATTCTTCAGCAACCTTGATACGACGTAAAGTGATATAGTCACAAAAAGTATAGCCTGTATATTGTTTAAACAATCTTGAAAAGTGATATTTACTAAATCCTATTGATTCGGCAATGTTTTCCAATGTCAATGGAAGCATGTAGTTCTCATCAATATAGGTCAGCAAGGACTGAAACTTTAATGCGTATTCTGAACGTTTTGAATCACTTGTATTAGGAAAAAGTGCCTGAGAGTCTAATTGGTGATAACCAAGCTGAACAAAAAAATCGATTAACAGGGAAAAAATAGATAATCCTGTAAATTCTCTGTGCTCAAAGTATTCATTTCGTATCTGAATGAGCTTGTCATATAACGTATGATACACAGGTAAAAATCCTGATGGAGTAATATGAATCGGCTGCGCCAGATATATCTGGAGACTTTGAAAGCTTGGGAGCTTTGATAGTGCAGATAAATCAAATAGGTAAATAAAACGACTGCCACTTGCAGGGGCAACTAATTCGTGTAATTCGCCGGATGGAATAATCAATACTTCTCCGGGCATAACACGATACAGTTCTTTGCCAATAATAACATCATAATGATTTTCACAAGGTACAATTACTTCTATTGCAGTATGCCAATGTGCGGGATAATGGGTGTTTTCCTTATTTAACCAGATTCGTACGGAAGAGTTACGGTAGTAATCTACAACCTCCTGTTGATTCTGGATATGGCGGATTCCTCTATAATCCTGGTTTGAAGCATTAAAATCTTCATTTGCTAATGCATGTACTGTCTTATTCATTTCAGTCTCCTTTTACAATGTTCGCAATAAATGGTGAATTACTCAAAAATTGCTATTCTTCGTAATGATTGCAAATATCTATATTATACATGTTAGTCATTTTCATATATTAAAATGGATGAATTATTCAAATATAGTCATATTGTGCATATTTGGATTGTATCATTGAAAAGTAAAAAAGTAAATAATGCACAAAAGTAAAATCAAAAGCTGGCATTAAATGAGCAATTTGTGAAGAGTAGATAGCAAGATTTAAGAAGAAATATCACTGTGACAAACGTATAATACGAGCATGGAAGGAATCTATGAAAGATTAAGTGGAGGTAAGTATGAAGGATTCTGTTAGAAAGCTGCTAATTCTTTTGGCTGGTATCGTTGCAGTGGTGACACTGATTGCTTTGATGAATACCGGGTCAATAGAAAACTTTGAAGAAAAGTATGCAGGCGTTGATTTGACAGCTGATGCGGCAGGCGCAGTTAGAGAAGGAACGTACAGTAGATATTTGAAAAAGCATCAGCAAGGTGCGTATCCAACAGAGGATATTGAGGTGAAGTTGGATGAATATGAAGATGCTACTGGTGTAGAGATGAAGAGCTCTTATGAGGGGGAATCGGATGTCTTATACACGGATAGTGATTCAAGTGTAACATGGAAAGTGAATGTTCCGCAGGCTGGTTTCTATAACTTCTATATGGAGTATATGACTGTAAAGTCTAGAGGCGTGGCAGTAGAACGTTCTATATATATTAATGGAGAGCTGCCGTTTGAAGCGGCGAACAATATCACGCTTCAGAGAATGTGGGTAGATGCTACAGATGTAAGGGTTGATAATCAAGGCAATGAGATTAGAGCAACTCAGGTTGAGACCTTTGAATGGCAAAAGGCCTTTGCGAAAGATGAAAGAGGATATGTTGTAGAGCCATATCAGTTCTATTTTGAAGAGGGCGAGAACACAGTAACCCTTGTTGGTGTTAATGAACCATTAGCATTAAGGAGTGTTTGGTTAAAGGCGGTACAAGAGGTGCCGAATTATGAAGAATATCGTAACAGTTTTTCGAATAGTGGTGCAACCGCAGAAGGGCTTACATATCTCTCAGTAGTACAGGGTGAAGACGCATCAGTTAGATCTGATTCCTCCCTATATGCAAAATACGACAGGTCTTCCCCTTCTACACAGCCCTGTGATGTTATGAGGACTGTTTTGAACTATACAGGTGGAGATGCTTGGAAAGCATCAGGTCAGTGGATTCGTTGGGATATCGAAGTTCCGGAGGATGGATTCTATAAGATAGCTGTTAAGGGAAGACAGAACTATGCAAGAGGAAACCTGTCAAATAGAAAACTCTTACTTGATGGTGAGCTGCCATTTGAAGAGGCGGGAAAGGTATCCTTTGCATATGCGAATGACTGGGAGAACAAAGTGTTGGCAGATGCCAAAGGAAATGCTTATGAATTTTATTTAACAAAGGGAACACATACTTTGACCTTAGAGGCTGCTCTTGGTGATGTAGGAGTGGTGCTTGGAGAATTAGAGGATTCTATTTTCCGATTGAATCAGATTTACAGAACGGTATTAGTATATATCGGAGCAAGCCCGGATAAGTATCGTGATTACAATATCGATAAGGTATATCCTGAGGTAATCGAAGCTATGGAGCTTGAATCAAAGAGATTGTACAAGATTGTAGATGATATGGTTGCTGTTACGGGACAAAAGGCAGATAAAATTGCGACAGCTCAGACGTTGGCGCAACAGCTTGAGAGATTTGTTGACAGACCTGATAAGATTTCGGTTGAGTTCGTAACTTTCAAGGATAACATCACAGCACTTGGTACGGCTTCTTTGAGTATGGGTGAGACAAAGCTTGATGTTGACTATATCACAATCGCAGGTGTTGATGCAGAGATTCCGGAAGATAAGTCAAGCTTTATAGCGAAGGCTATCCATGAAGTGAAGTCTTTCCTGGCATCCTTTATCGTAGATTATGATGCGGTGGGTGATGTATATGATGCTGATGAAGAAGAAGTTATTACGGTTTGGGTAGTAACAGGACGTGACCAGGGTACGATTTTGAAGACTATGATTGATGATACATTCACTCCTGATACAGGTATTAAGGTAAATGTTGAAATCGTTAATGCGAATGCGCTTATGAGTGCGGTAGTAGCAGGAAGAGGACCAAACGTAGTATTGTCGGTAGGTGCCAATCAGCCGGTTGACTTTGCTTTAAGAAATGCAGTTGAAGATTTGTCGCAGTTTGAGGATATTGATGAGGTGTTAAAGGCCTATACACCAAGCTCTTATGAGCAGTATAAGTTAGAGAATCACATTTATGCGATTCCTGAAACACAGAATTTTAATGTTATGTTTTATAGAAAGGATATCTTAGAACAGTTAGGGCTTGAGGTTCCTCAGACATGGCAGGAATTGATTGAGATGCTGCCTACTATTCAGGGAAATAACATGTCAGTAGGTATTCCTACGGCGGCAGGAAGTAGTGGTGCTACGAACGCAACGGCGGTTGCAACAGCAAACTCTGATTTGTCAATGTACTTCACTTTGTTATACCAGTATGGTGGAGATATGTACAATGAAGCGGGTACCAAGACTACGGTAGATTCGGAGGCTGGTATTGATGCATTCGAAGATTATCTGAAATACTTCACGGATTACGGTATTCCTACAATTTATGATTTTGTCAGCCGCTTCCGTTCCGGTGAGATGCCAATCGGTATTATTAACTATACAACCTTCAATACATTGGTTGTATCAGCACCGGAGATTCGAGGTTTATGGGAGTTTACATTGATTCCCGGAACTGAGAAGGTAGATGAGAACGGTGAAACATATATTGACCGTTCAGACTTTATTACAGGTAGTGCGACCATGATGATTAAGACCGAAGATGAGAAGCTTAAGAATGAAGCATGGGAGTTCATGAAATGGTGGGCTGATGCAGATACACAGGTACTCTTTGGTAGAGAGATTGAGGCGTTACTTGGTTCATCTGCAAGATATGCGACAGCCAATATCGAAGCCTTTGAGCAGCTTGCATGGAGCGCAGAGGATATTGAAGTATTGAAGGAGCAGTGGAACCAGACCTTTGGTATCAGAGAGGTTCCGGGTGGTTACTATACAGGTCGTCATATTACCAATGCGATTAGAAAAGTAATTAATGAAAAAACAGACCCAAGAGAAACGATGATTGACTATGCGATTACTATAGATGAGGAAATCGAGAAGAAGAGAATCGAATTCGGATTACCGGTTGAATAACAGGGGGGTAACGAATGAAAGAGTATATTCGTAGATATTTTGAATTACGCCGACATAATTTTCGAGTGGCGTGTAAAAAAGCGAAGAATAGTAAGATGTGCTATTTATTTTTAGCTCCTTACGCAATTATCTTCTTTACTTTTACAATTTTACCAGTATGCACATCAGTTTTTTATAGTTTTACATATTATAACGTACTGGAAGAACCAAGATTTATTGGATTACAAAATTATATTAACTTGATTCTTCAGGATGATATCTTCCTGATTGGCGTGAAGAATACCTTTATGATAGCAGTTATCACAGGACCGTTAGGCTATATTGCCTCCTTTCTGTTCGCGTGGTTGATTAATGAGTTGCCAAGATGGATAAGAACAATTGCAGTCGTGGTGTTTTATGCACCATCGATTGCCGGTAATGCCTTTGTAATCTTCTCTATTCTCTTTAGAGGAGATGCTTACGGACCGGTGAATGCAAAGCTTATGGAGTGGGGGATTATCGATTCACCGATTCTATGGCTTGTAAGTCCGCAGTATATGTTACCAATCTGTATGATTGTTATCTTATGGATGAGTATGGGACAGGGATTCTTGGCTTTTGTTGCCGGACTTCAGGGTGTTGATAGAGCGCAGCTTGAAGCCGGTTATGTGGATGGCGTTCGTAACCGTTGGCAGGAGCTGTATTATATTACACTTCCTAGTATGAGACCAACATTGATGTTTGGTGCGATTATGTCGATTACATCTGCATTTGGTGTAGCTGACGTAACAATGGCGTTGTGTGGATTCCCAAGTACAGATTATGCGGCAAGAACTGTTGTATCGCATTTGATAGACTATGGTTCAACTCGTTTTGAGATGGGATATGCCTCAGCAATTGCGACATTGTTAGTTATGGTAATGCTTATTTGTAATAAAGTTATCCAGAAGGCATTAAGCAGACTTGGAACGTAAAAATATCCTGTAATCGAAAGGCATGGTAAATCACATGAAAATAAAAAAGAAACAATTAGAGACGGAGGCTGTATATAAGCCGAAATTAATTAAGAAAAGAAAGCCGAATCGTTCCATTGTAGGAGACTTTTTCATCTATGCGTTTTTGCTCTTTATGGCTGTGCTTATGGCGTTTCCGTTAGTATATGCAATCAACAATGCATTGAAGCCGTTGGATGAGTTGTTCAAGTTTCCACCTACGGTATTTGCGCAGAATCCAACCTTGGATAACTTCTCGGATTTGTTTGTTACTATGGGAAAGTCTTGGGTGACCTTCTCCAGATATATTTTTAATACTGTATTTATTACGGTGGTGGGAACGGTTGGACATTTGATTATTGCATCCATGGGTGCATTCGTACTTGCAAAGTATGATTTTCCGGGAGGAAAGACCTTCTTCAAGGTGGTAACAGTAGCAATGATGTTCAATGGATATGTAATTTCCATTCCTAACTATTTGATTATCAATAAGCTCCATATGGTAGATACTTATTGGTCGATTATTATTCCTGCTTTTGCTTCACCGGTTGGTTTCTTCCTTATGAAGCAGTTCATGGAAGGGTTGCCAATGTCGTTGGTAGAAGCGGCAAAGATTGACGGAGCAAATGAGTGGAGAGTCTTTACAAGTATTGTAATGCCAAATGTTAAGCCGGCATGGCTTACCATGATTATCTTCTCGGTACAGGGCTTGTGGAACAACCCTGCATCTACGTTTATCTATTCGGAAGAGAAAAAGACTTTGGTATATGCTTTACAGCAGATTCAAAGTGGTGGTATTGCAAGAACCGGACAGACAGCGGCAGTCAGCGTTATCGTTATGATGGTACCGATTATCATCTTCGTGTTGTCTGAAAGCCAGATTCTTGAAACAATGGCAAGCTCAGGATTGAAGGATTAACTAGGAGAGGCAGCGTATGAAGAAGTGGATAAAAAAAGCCGGTGCATTATTTGCATGTGCCGTTATGATAATCAGTTCATCAGCCACCGTATCAGCAGAGGTTGGATATACCTATAACTACGATTGGTGGGGAGATGTACAGTATTCGCCGGATGCATATGAAGTAGAGGGCGTATATACCGCAGTTGAGCTGGGATTAGATAAAGCCTTAAATAATCCCAATGGCTTGTTTGTAAAGGATGATATGGTATATATCTGTGACACAGGTAATAACAGAATCATCGAAATGAAAAGAACAGGAACGGATATTGAAGTTGTAAGAGTGATTGAGGAGTTCAAGGGCGCTGAGGTAAATACCTTTGCAGCACCAAAGGATATTGCGATTACGGATGACGGATATATGTTTATTGCAGACCAGGATAACGGACGTATCTTAAAGCTTACAATGGACCTTGAGTATGTGATGGAGTTTGTAAAGCCTACAGATGCTAACTTTGACCAGTCTCTTAGTTTTCTTCCTAAGAAGATTGCTGTGGATACGGCGGGGCGAGTTTACTGTGTGGCAACAAACGTAAACAAAGGTTTGATTAAATATGAATCAGACGGTGTGTTCTCAGGATTCGTAGGAGCAACACCTGTAACCTATGACTGGAAGCAGTATATCTGGAAGAGAATTGCAACCAAAGAGCAGAGAGCACAGATGGAGTCCTTTGTACCAACAGAGTACGATAATTTGTTCATGGACCACGAAGGCTTTATCTATGTATGTACAACAAATGTATCTGAAGCGGATTTGAATGATGACAAAGCAAAGCCAATCAGAAGACTGAACCTGATGGGGGCTGATATCTTAATTTCGAATGGCGAATGGCCTGTAATTGGTGATATCTACTGGGGCGAAGGCGGTGGTTATGAAGGGCCTTCACTTATGATTGATATTACAGCATTTGACAATGACATCTATGTTGGTCTTGATAAGGTAAGAGGTAGACTTTTTGCTTATGATGACCAGGGAAGACTTGTTTTCGGATTTGGTGGAAACGGTAACATGGATGGATATTTTAAGAGTCCGGTTGCGATAGACCATCAAGGCAGAGACTTGATGGTACTTGATGGATTGGATAGAAGTTTGACAATATTTACACCAACAGAGTTCGGTAGTTTGGTGTTTGATGCGGTAGAGCAGTTCCAGGATGGAGACTATGAAGCATCAGGTGCTTCATGGGAGAAGGTAATGGCTATGAATGGAAACTATGATTTGGCCTATATCGGAATTGGAAGAGCGCTACTTAGACAGGAAGAATATCATGAGGCTATGGAATACTTTAAGCTCAAATGGGATGAAGAGAATTATTCCAAGGCATTCAAGCAGTATCGTAAGGAATGGGTAGAAGAGAATATCGGAATCATATTTGCCCTGGTAGCACTTTTGCTTGTTGTACCGCTTGCAGTTGGTAAGCTAAAAGCGCTTAAGCACGAGATTGATACTGCGGATATATTCAGGGATAGAAAATAGAATGGAGGCAGGCATGATAACTTCGAAAATTAACAAAGAAAGCCTTGAAAGATATGTCTCATCATTGAAGTTTTCTTTGTACTGTATAACACATCCTTTTGATGGATATTGGGATTTGACGCATGAAAAAAGAGGGTCAATAGCGGCAGCAAATACCATTTTAATTTTAACCTTGCTTGCTAAGATTTTAAAGCTTCAGTATACAAGCTTTATCTTTAACGCGGTATATTGGCCGGAGGTTAATATTGTTTTACAATTGGCAGCTGTACTCTTTCCGTTAGCTTTGTGGTGCGTAGGTAACTGGGCACTTACAACACTCTTTGATGGTAAGGGAAGGCTATCACAAGTGTATATGGCAACGTGTTACGGTATGGTGCCATATCCGTTGTTCCAGTTCCCGTTAATCATATTTAGTAACGTGGTAACGGTAGACGAGGCAGAGTTTTATACATTGATGAGCTCTTTGTCACTTGTTTTGTGTGGATTATTGATTTTTGCAGCAATGATGATGATTCATGAGTTTTCATTAAGTAAGAATGTACTATTTACGATAGGAACACTTTTTGCAATGCTTGTTATGGTATTCATTCTGTTGTTGTTCTTCAGTATGATTAGTCAGGGAATTGCTTATTTCATATCTACAGGACGTGAAATTCTGTTTAGGCTATAAAAGATTGTGAAAGGCATGGTTAAGGAAGTATGAGAAAAAATCGGGAAACCAGAAAAGCAGAATTAAAAGCTGCTGTAATAAAACAATTAAAAAGCCTGATAGCTCCATGTATTATCCTGGCAATTATTGTAGCAGGTGTAGTATTCATTGCATTATGGCAGGAAGAAGAAGAGCCAACACAGATAGTAAAAGTGAAGGGCTATGAAGGCGAAGAATCAGTACGCGTTTTAGAGAATGATAGGATTCGTTTTGAACTGGATTCAACTACAACACAGTTTACGGTTACAGATAAGCGTACGGGAGATGTGTGGTATTCCAATCCTCAGAACGCAGAAGATGATGAGCTTGCCTTAAAGGCAGAGAAACAGAAGTTGTTATCTACATTGATATTAACTTATAGTACACAGAATGGTGTAGATACGCTCCATGATAACTATCGTTACTGTGTACAGAATCAGATTTACGAGATTGAAGAAGGCGAAGATTACATCAAGGTATACTATTCTATCGGTGATGTAGAGAAGGAGTATATCATTCCTCCTGTAATCACAGTAAAGAGAATGGAGAGTTTTCTCGCGAATATGTCTCAGACCAATGCGATGATGGTTCAGGACTACTATAAGAAGTACGACATTAATAAGCTTGGTAAGAAAGACAACAAGGAAGAATTATTAGCGATGTATCCTATTCTCGAGACAGAGCCAATTTATGTATTAAGAGATACTACAAAGGATAATGTTAAGACAAAGTTTGAGATTTACTTTGGAGAAGCAGGATATACAGATGCAGATTACCGTGCAGACAAAGAGTTGGATATGTCTGTGAAGACATCGGATAAGCCGGTGTTTAATGTAAACGTAATTTATCGTTTAGATGGAGATGATTTACTGGTTGAGATTCCTATGGGAGAAATTGAATATCAGGAAAAATATCCAATCTATTATTTAAGTGTATTACCTTACTTTGGAGCATCAGGTGTAGATGAAGAAGGTTACATGTTTGTTCCGGAAGGTGGCGGTGCGTTAATTAACTTTAACAATGGTAAGATTGCACAGAACTCTTATTATTCTAATCTGTATGGTTGGGATATGGCAATCAACAGAAAAGCTCTTGTACATGAGACAAGAACATATTTCAATGCATTTGGTATTGCAAAGAATAATGGCTCTATGCTCTGTATCTTAGAAGAGGGCGCGCCATATGCATCTGTTCAGGCAGACATCAGTGGTAGAAATCATAGTTATAACTATGTAAATGCAGTCTATAACATTACTCATAGAGAGCAGTATGATGTTGCGGATAAGTTTAATGGTGAGATGTTTGTATATGAAGAGAGTTTACCGAATGAATCCCTTGTACAGAGATATTGCTTTGTAGCTTCTACAGACTATACAGATATGGCAGGTGCATATCGTGACTACTTACTTGGTAAGTATGGTGATGTATTCACAATGCAGGATGATACATCAGTTCCGGTAGCTGTTGAGATTATTGGTGCAGTAGATAAGATGAAGCAGGTAGTTGGTGTTCCTGTATCGAGACCATTAGAGCTTACTACATATGAAGAGGCTCAGGGTATTATCGAAGATTTGCAGACAAACGGTGTTCAGAATATGTCGGTTAAGTTAACCGGTTGGATGAATGGTGGTGTTCAGCAGAAGATGCTTAATGACGTGAAGCTTTTATCAGAGCTTGGCGGTAAGAAGGACTTTAATTCCCTAGTTGGTTACACAAAGGCTCAGGGTATTGATTTGTACTTGAACGGTATTACAAATTATGCGATTGACAGCGACTTTAGTGATGGGTTTGTTGTCTTTAGAGATGCGGCCAGACTGGTAAGTAAAGAGAAAGTGGAGCTATATCCGTATTCAGAAATTACCTATTCTCAAAGAGACAGTCAGGATCCGTATTATCTCTTAAAGAGTAGTTTGATTGATCAGATGGCAGCTAATTTGGTAGATGAGGCTTCCAAGTATCAGGTAAATGTATCCTTTGATGATATGGGTAAGGTTCTTTCCTCGGACTTTACAAAGGATGCGAGAGTAACCAGACAGGCAGCATTAAATAAGCAGATTAGCAGTATTCAGAATGCGAAAGCAGCAGGACAGAAGGTAATGCTTCCTATGGGTAACAATTACGCACTTCCATATAGTGATTTTGTTACAGATATGGATTTATCAGGTTCTGAGTATACGATTCTTGATAAGCAGGTTCCGTTCTACCAAATGGCAATTCACGGTTATGTGAATTATGCGGGTGAAGCATTGAATCTGGCGCAGAACTTTGAGGATGAGTTATTAAAATCAGCTGAGTATGGTGCGGCGTTATCCTTTGCATTCATGAAGGAGACATTATTTACATTACAAAACACTCTTTACTATGAGTATTTCGGTGCTGATTTTGATGCATGGAAGGATATGATGCTTGAAACTTATGCAGAGTATGAAGAGAAGCTTGGTCATACATTTAATCAGCAGATGACAGATCATGACTATGTGACAGATCAGGTTACACGTACAACGTATGAAGATGGCACTCGTGTCTATGTGAATTACGGATATGAAGCGGTAACTGCAGATGGTGTGGAGCTACCTGCAAAAGAATATGTGGTAATTCGTTAGTGATTATCAGGAAGAGAAAGAAAGGATTAGTTTTATGAAGAAACGAGCAAAGGTAGTAGGTCTTCAGAGAAGAAAAGCAGTTGCAGGATATATATTTATTTTGCCTTTTATCGTCGGCTTCCTGACATTTATGGTGAAACCATTTTTTCAGTCCTTGTATATGAGCTTTTGTAATGTTGAGGTAGGTCCTGGTGGTTTTAACAATATATTTGTAGGTCTTACAAATTATCTGAGAGCCTTTACTGTAGATATTGAGTTCAATCAGAAGCTTGTGGATGAGATATCAAGAATGTGTATTAATTCACTTGCGATTATGGTATTTAGCTTCTTTGTAGCATTAATTTTGAATCAGAAATTCAAAGGACGTGCATTGGTTAGAGCGGTATTCTTTTTACCGGTTATTCTCTCATCTGGTGTAATCATCGGTGTAGAGACAGATAACTCACTTATGGCAAGCGTACAGAGTGCAATTGAAGAAGGTGTTGGTACAACAAGTATTACAGCTACGATTCAGGATATTTTGGTAACCTCTGGTGTAGGTGTAAGGGCATTTGAAACTGTATTTGAGATTGTTGATGGCATTTATGATGTAGCGATTGCATCAGGTATTCAGATTATTATCTTCTTATCCGGTTTACAGACAATATCTGCCAGCATGTATGAAGCAGCAGATATTGAGGGATGTACAGCATGGGAAAGTCTTTGGAAGATTACATTCCCTATGATTAGTTCATTATTCCTTGTTAACTGGATTTATACAATCGTTGATTTCTGTATGCGTTCAGATAATGAGATTATGGAAAAAATTAGTGCTGAGATGATAGAACAGCTTAATTATGGTTTCGCATCTGCGATGGCTTGGATTTATTTTGGAATTGTAATTGCAATCATCGGAATAAGTTCACTCATTATTTCGAAGGGGGTATATTACTATGAGTAAGAATACAACTGCTTACGCAAAGGAAAATAACTTCTGGGAGCGTAACCGTAAGTCAGAGGGATATCTGCTTAAGAAAACCATGAAAGAGATATCGGTTAAGATTATCAGAGCGATTCTTTTGTTTGGAATGTGTTTCTTAATCTTACAGCCTATTTTAAATAAGATTTCTATCAGCTTCATGGCTGAGGAAGATTTATATAATCCGATGATTATTTCGATACCGGAGCATTTTACTGCGGATAATTATCGAAGAGCTGCAGATTTTATGGACTATGCCAAGACATTAACAAATACTTTTTTGGTTTCATTATCGACGGCTTTATTACAGATTGCGGTTTGTACAATTGTAGGATATGGATTTGCAAGATTTGAGTTTCCGCTTAAGAGATTTTGGTTTGCCTGCGTCATCCTTTTGATTGTTATTCCACCTCAGACTTTATCTACATCGCTTTATCTACACTTTAGATTTTTTGATGTATTTGGTTTGAGTAAGCTGTTGACAGGAGAGGCAATCAATTTAAGAGGTTCAGCAATTCCATATTATCTGATGAGTGCAGGTTGTATGGGTTTGAAGAATGGACTATATATCTATATGATTCGTCAGTTCTTCCGTAATATTCCTAAGGAATTAGAGGAGGCTGCATACGTAGATGGATGTGGAACATTAAAGACTTTTGTTAGAATTATGCTTCCGGATGCGAAGCCGATTTTAACATCATGTTTCCTCTTCTCGTTTGTATGGCAGTGGACAGATGGCTTCTACTCAAGAATGTTCTTAGGAAACATTAAGCTGTTATCTATGCAGCTTTCAATGATTGCAGAGCGTTTGAATCATTATATTATTTATGATTTGCATGATCAGTCAGGTGCCTCTGTAGGTTACACAAACTGTATCGTTGCAACAGGAACACTAATGGTAATTGTACCATTGTTAATCCTATACTTGTTTGCACAGAAGGGCTTTGTAGAAAGTATTAGTGGAACGGGTATTAAGATGTAGGTATTTCATGCCTGACCGGCATGAGGTGCCGACAGGCTGGATATAAAAACGTAAAGTTTTAAGGAGGGTATTCTATATGAAGAACAAAGTAGTGAAAAGAGTAATGGCTACAGCATTAGTATCAGCTATGGCAGTAGGAACTGTAGGTTGTGGAAACAACGCGCAGACATCTACTGATGCTGACACAACAAAGGAAGTTGCACAGGAGTCAACACCTGCAGCAGCAACAGCTGACACAGCAGCTGAGACAACACCTGAGACAACACCTGAGACAGTTGTTGAGGAGACACCTTGGCAGTATGAGGTAATTACAGATGAGAGCGGTAATCCAATTGACCTTGGCGGTATGGAAATCATCGTTCGTGACTGGTGGTCATCTGATGAAGAGAAGGAGCCTACAAATGCTTACGAAGAAGCAAGAGATGAGTATCATGAGTGGATTCAGGATACATACAACTTTACAATTAAGCAGGTTGCAATAAGCAGCTGGGCATCTGTACCGGAGGATTTTGCTAACTATGCAACAACAGGTGGAGATGAGAACTATTTATTCGTACTTCGTCAGGGTACAGAGCTTGTAGCAGCTATGAACAGCGGATTAATGTATGACTTATCTAAGCTTGACTGTCTTGATTTCACAGAGGATAAGTGGGGCAATGGTGTTCATGAATTATTAAATAAGGGTGGCGCTATCTACGGTATGAGTGCTAATGACCCGGAGCCTAAGGGTGGTATCTATTTCAATAAGAGACTCTTAGAGGAAGCCGGTATTGACCCTAACGTAATTTATGATTATCAGGAGAATATGGAGTGGACATGGGCTAAGTTTGAAGAGCTTTGCGAGAAGGTTCAGGCTGATACGGATAATGATGGTGTAATTGACCGTTATGCTATGACAAACTTTACAAGTGACTTATATCCATGTGCTGTATACTCTAACGGCGGTGAGTTCATCGGTAATGATGGTACAAAGTACTACAACGACTTAGAGTCTGAAGAGACAATGGAAGCTTTGAACTGGGTATTCGATATGCTTAGCAAGTACGAGATGGTATATCCGGAAGATGCTGAGTGGGATTACACATATACAGCATTCCAGAACGGTGAGGCAGTATTCTCATGTGCAGAGTCTTATAAGGCTGGTCAGTGGTCAGAGATGGAAGACGACTTCGGTTTCGTATGCTTCCCAATGGGACCTAAGATGACAGACTATACAAACGTTTACAATGATAATCCATTCTGTATTCCGGCTTGCTACGATGATGAGAAGGCTTGGAAGATTGCATTCGCATATGACCTTTGGACACAGCCAATTCCTGGATTCGAAGATTATGCAGGATGGAGAGCAAACTACTTACAGAGCTTCAGAGATACAGAGTCAGTTGACCTTACTTTAGCTAGATTGATTGAGAATGGTAAGGTTACATACCATAACATGATTCCTGGACTTTCGCTTGGTTCAGACTTAATCTGGGGTATCAACGCAGATAAGACACCAGCTCAGAAGGCAGAAGAAATCAGAAATACATGGGCAGCTTACTTAGAGGAAGCTAACAAATAAATAAAACGTATTTTGAAAACAGACAGCAAGGATGGCAGAATATGTCATCCTTCGTCTGTCTATAAGGAAAAGAGGTATGAGAATGGTTGTTAAATTTCATTTACCGGGGTTGAGATATAATTATCCGCTAAATATGTTCTTGGTGAGTATGCAAAAGCTTCATCCGGAATATTTCAGAGAGGGCGTACAGATTGCATCGTTTTTTGGAGAGTTTCCAACATCGCTTTGGGCAGGAGGCAGATTCTGCAATGGAGACCAGTGTGACGCAAAGTTTGTACAGGAAGTAATTAAGAATATTAATGCGCAGGGTATTCCTGTTCGTTTTACATATACAAATCCGAGTGTGACAGAGCATGATTTAGAGGATGCTTACTGTAACTTTTGTATGAGAGCCGCTGATAATGGAATGAATGAGGTGTTAGTGGTTTCTCCTGTTTTGGAAAACTATGTTCGGGCAAACTATCCCGGATTTAAGATAAATAGTTCTACCTGCAAAGGTATCTTAGATATGGAGGAGCTGCAGGAAGAGTTAGAGAAGGACTACAATCTGGTAGTGCTTGATTATAATCTGAATCATAATTTTGAGAAATTAGAGCAGATTCAGCGTAAGGATAAGTGCGAGATATTGGTAAATGCCTGTTGCATACCAAACTGTCCAAGAAGAAAGGAACACTATGCGGCAATTGCAAAACAGAATCGCACTGTGTTGAAAAACAGAACCATGCCCAGAGAGCATCAGATACCTGTGGAGGGCTGGTATTGCGAATATGGTGATAAGAATTCTATTCATACGATTAAGGACTATCCAACCTATGTGTCTCCGGAAGCGATATGGGAGAAGTATGTGCCGATGGGCTATGTGAATTTTAAGATTGAGGGAAGAACAGCGAATCTGTTCCAACTGGTGGATACCTATTGTCACTATTTGATTAAGCCGGAGTATGAGGCAGAGGCAAGATTTATGCTTTTAACCAATTTGCAGAATAGCCGGATCATTACTGTGAATAAACCGAGACCTGGAGTATGGCCATAAAAGATGACAGTGTTTGGTTAGTGAAAAGCAAGATTTAAGAAGAATAGAGAATGTAAGTTTGCTACTATTTGAAAAAGATATTTTAAGGGAGGATAAGATTATGAATAAGGGGCCGGTAGCACCGAAAGACCCAACGGTGAAAAGACCGTTTTTCTATATAATGCAGGATAAGGAAATCTATGGGGCAAAGCTTCCAAACAATACAGGAGTACAGTTTATTTATCAAAATGACAATCGACTGATAAATAGTGCAAGAATCGCAGGAAATGTAACCGATGAGGATATGTTACAGATGTTAAAAACGACCGAAGGCTTTCGTAAGCTGGTATATGCAATCGGTGTATCTGTAGTGGAAGAAACAGCCAAAGAGCAGGTTCGTTTCGTATATCAGATGTATGGACATAAGGATACATATGGTTCCGGCAGCAATTTAACTGTAGACATGGTTGCTGACGGTATGGAGAATCTGATTTATCTGGATGATGTAGTGTGGTCAGAGGATGATAAGGAGCCGGGGCAGATTCGCTTTGAGTTTGCCAATGCGGATGTACAGGCAGCAGCAAATGTTAGATTTTATTTACGTGACGGATTTGAAGCACCGGAAGTGATTGAAGATGAAGAAATCGATGTAGAATCACAGGATTATAAAAAGATGATAGAGAAGTCGCTGATGCAGCTTGGTAATACAGAAAGACTTCGAAGAGCCATCGAAAAGGCCAAGAAGGGTGAAGATGTTACGATTGCATTTATTGGTGGGTCGATTACACAGGGAGCAGGAGCAATTCCGTTGCCTACACAGTGTTATGCATATCGTACCTATCAGTCATTTAAGGCATTGTTTGGCACAGGAGATAATGTACATTTTGTAAAGGCAGGTGTTGGTGGAACACCTTCACAGCTTGGTGTTATCCGCTTTGAAAGAGATGTCCTAAGAGATGGAACAGTTGAGCCTGATATCGTAGTTGTTGAGTTTGCTGTAAATGATGAAGGAGACGAAACAAAGGGCGTATGCTATGAAAGTCTTGTAAGAAAGATTCTTGCATTACCAAATGAGCCGGCAGTGGTTCTCTTGTTTGCGGTTTTTGCATATGACTGGAATTTGCAGGATAGATTGGGGCCTGTAGGAAAAAAGCTGGACTTACCTATGGTAAGTGTACTGGATGCTGTTGTAGAGCAGTTTAGATTACGCAAAGGTGAAGGAAGAGTCTTATCGAAGAATCAGTTCTTCTATGATATCTATCATCCAAGCAATGCGGGACACAGGATTATGGAAGAGTGTCTGATGCATATGTTCAAGGAGGCTGCAAAGCAGGCACCAATGGCGGATGAAACGGCTAAGCTGATGGAGCAGGATACGGTCTATGGTTCGGTCTATGAGAATATCAAACTGATGGATAGAAAGGATTGGGGTCCGGTACTTCGCTTGGAGGAAGGAAGCTTTGAAGCAACAGATGCACAGCTTCAGGGTGTCGAGATGGATGATAAGCCGGATATGGTATCTCAGTTTCCATATAACTGGTATCGAACAGGATGTGTGGAGGGCAGACAGGACTATTTTGAGATGGAGATACAGTGCAGGGCATTGATGCTTGTATTTAAGGATTCGGGTGCACCAAATGTCGGTAAGGCAGATGTATTTGTAGATGAGAAGCATGTGTTGGTAGCAGACCCTCATAAGAATGGCTGGGTGCATTGTAATCCTGTAATTCTTTTTGAAGAACCTGAAAATAAGACGCATGTAGTAAGAATCCTAATGGTTCAGGGAGATGAAGACAAGGAGTTTACCATTCTTGGATTTGGTTACGTAGAGTAGCGTATCAAAGTATGGAGAATAGGAAGGTTAGTAATAGCATGAAGGTAATCATATCAGAGGCAGGAAAGCAGGCAGTTTTTTTTGTAGAAGAGCAGGCATATGCAGGCGTAAAAAGAATCGTACGAAGGGTTATGGAGGATATGACCTTGGTTACGGGAAAAGAGTATCAATTGACAACAGGAATGCCCGCTGCGTCCGTGGAGTCTGACTGTGTCGTTGCGGCAACATTAGGGAAGAGTGCCTATTTAGATAATCTTGCTTCTTCGGGAAAGCTCGATTTGACACCGATTAGAGGCAAAAGAGAAAATTATATCTTTCAAGTGATTGAAGAAGAAGGACATAACACATTGGTGATTGCAGGAAGTGACAAGCGGGGAACGATTTATGGATTGTTCCATTTGTCGGAGCTTGCAGGAGTATCCCCATGGGTATGGTTTGCAGATGTAGTACCTTCAAAAAAGGAATCATTTGTATTGGATGAACAGAGTAATATGGTTGCCAAAGAACCATCCGTAAAGTATAGAGGCTTTTTTATCAATGATGAATGGCCGTCTTTTGGAAGCTGGACATGGAAGCATTTTGGCGGTTTTACAGTCAATATGTATGAGCAGGTATTTGAATTGCTGTTACGATTAAAGGGTAATTATCTGTGGCCTGCTATGTGGACTTCAAACTTTAGCTTGGATGGACCTGGATTTGCCAATGCCCAGTTAGCAGATGAATTGGGTATTGTTATGAGTAACTCGCATCATGAGCCATGCCTGCGTCATAGTGAAGAATGGGATAAGGTAAAGGGTGAGGATACACCATATGGTACTGCTTGGAATTTTGACCGTAATAAGGAAGGCTTGACAAATTACTGGCGTGACGGATTAAAGAGAAACGGTCATCTGGAAAATATTATTACCATGGGAATGCGTGGAGAACGGGATAGCGAGATTCTTGGAAGAACTGCAACGCTCAAGGAAAATATTGATTATTTAAAGGAAGTTATTACAACACAGAATCAGTTGATTCGTGAATGTGTAAATCCTGATTTGAAGCAGGTTCCGAGAATGCTGGCCCTTTATAAAGAAGTAGAAGCTTATTTCTATGGTGATGAGAATACAGAAGGTTTAAAGGATTGGAAGGAGCTTGAAGGTATCACCTTTATGCTCTGTGATGATAATTTTGCGAATTTAAGAACCTTACCTGAGGAGGCTTTGAAGGATAGAACTGGCGGCTGGGGTATGTACTACCATTTTGATTATCATGGAGACCCTATCTCTTATGAATGGGTGAATAGTACATATTTGCCAAAGGTATGGGAACAGATGACGATGGCCTATGAATTTGGAATTCGTGACATATGGATAGTAAATGTAGGTGA
This sequence comes from Lachnospiraceae bacterium, assembly GCA_045579665.1. Classification (GTDB taxonomy): domain Bacteria; phylum Bacillota; class Clostridia; order Lachnospirales; family Lachnospiraceae; genus COE1. The sequence continues at coordinate 1,732 of JAZNMO010000087.1, read as the reverse complement.
TTTGAAACCACAGGAGCTTCCTTTATCATACTTTATGGATTTGGCATATGACTATGATAAATGGGGTGTCAACGCCATTAACCAGACACAGTATTATACAAGGCAGTGGGTGGAGCAGCAGTTTGGAGGTGCATTTAGCCAGGAGGATTGCGATACGATTTTCTATCTGATAGAGGAGTACACCAGAATCAATAGTATACGTAAGCCGGAAGCGTTGGCACCGGATACCTATCACCCTGTTCATTATGGTGAGGCAGATAGAATGCTAAAGAAAGCGAAAACCTTGATTGGCAGTGCTAACGAGCTTTTAGATAAGCAAAGTCATGAAAATTATGCAGCCTTTTATGAACTGGTTTATTATCCTGTGGTTGCTTCAATGAATCTTTTACAGCTTCAGATTTATGCAGGAAAGAACGAATGGTATGCAAAGCAGGGAAGAATGATAGCCAATCAGTATGCTGACTGCATGGAAGAGTGTATGAACAGGGATGAGAATTTGCAAAACGAATACCATGCAGTTGCCAAAGGAAAGTGGGATGGCATGATGCTTTCGGAGCATGTGGGATTTGTTCATTGGAATGATGAAGAGTGCAGATATCCAATAAAGCATTATGTAAGACCGTCTAAAAAGCCAAGAATGATTGTGGCGCTAAACAATGGAGACAGCTACAGCATGGGTGGCGACTGGACGAGAAAGATATTACCTGTTTATGACTTTTTCAATCCAAATTGCGATAGCGTTTTGCTGGATATTGCAAATGGCAGCAGTCAGACATTTGGGTACGAAATTGAAACAGATGCTTCATGGCTTACGATTACACCTGCGCGTGGCAGCATAGAGGTGCAGGAAAGTATAGAGATTAAGATAAATCGTCAGAAGGTAGAGGAATTGTGTAAGCAGGAGCAGATACAGCTTATGCAGGCGAAGGTAACGGTACGTACAGCATTTGCACATGTAGATGTTATTGTATATGCAAAATCCAAGAATGCAGGAAGCGGACTTGAGTTATCTGCTTTACCGGAGGGGATTCCTTTCTATGAAAGAGAGAATGAGCTTGGTCTTGTGATTCGTGCTCAGAATTTTGTGAGAAAAGAAAACAGCCCTGAAGGAAGATTTGAGCTTTTGCGTCCATATGGCAAGTATGATACGGCAGTGAAAGCATTTCCTGTTACAAGCACTTTTGTACCGGGAGAGAATGCGCCGGCACTGACCTATGAGTTTGTACTTCCTGAGGATGGCGAGTATGAGATAGTAGTTCAATCAGCACCGTCTAATCCGATTAGTCATGAGAATGTTTTAAGATTTGGAATGAAGTGGAATCAGGAAAAGATAGAGACTTTAAATGCGGTTGAAACCGGATACCGTGGAGGAGAAAGAGTATGTAAAGAGTGGAGCAGGGGCGTGCTTGATAATATCCACGAGCTGAAGCTATATAAGACCGGACACAAGGGAAGCAATGAACTAACAATATATGCATGTGACCCTGCATTTGTTCTGGAAAGAATACTCATCAGAAAAGCAGGAACAGAATGGAAGAAGGGCTATATGGGGCCTATTATCTAGCAATAACAATAAATTGTGAATTGGAGTGAAAAGTTTGAAACAAAGAGGTAGTGGATAGAGAATAAGAAAATGATACGACAATAAAGCCATCTTTCGGTGGCTGAAAAAAGAAATATAAACACACACTTAATTAGGAAACAGTAACAACATCATCTTTGATGGTGTAGC
>JAZNMO010000086.1:0-15581 GCA_045579665.1 Lachnospiraceae bacterium | reverse complement strand
AAATCGTTCCCCTTGTAAACACGGACTACTGCTCCCGAAGCAGATAAATCAGTGTAGTTCATTGCACCAAAATTACGTACATAATACTTGAAAACACCACCATCTAAATGTCCTGTTCTTAATGTAATTGTAACAGTTTCAGGTCCATAGCTGGTTACATCATCTCGGTCCAATTCCGCTATCTTTTCACCATCTACTATTCCATATTTATTACCGTAATAAACATGCATCAAGTTAACCCCGTCCCTATAGTATAACAGATGTGAATCCAAATCACTTGGTATTTCTCCCCATGTCAATACAATTCTATATTCATCATCTGATAGAACTGGCGTCATAACTAACGCCTGTAATTGATTGCCACTTCCATCTGATGATACCACATTATAATATCCTGTGACAAATCCCTCTTTCATAACCTCTAAGGTATATGCTCCTACCGGCAATTTAATATTAAATGCTCCATTTGTATCAGTTATAGTACTTATTGTACTTCCATTCTTATCTGTTACATAATCACCCTCTTTGCTATTCCAACCTGTTCGAAGTTTAACTGTTGCATTAGCAATTCCTTGCCCATTTAACGCATTGGTAATAGAACCGTTAATATTACTAAACCAATCATCCCATAAGAACTCATTCATAATCGTATTTTCCATGTACTTTGTTTCATCAGGTAATATCTCTACTCCTTCTACCACAAATGGTAAATAGCCGTCTCGACTGATATGTAGATTATAGGTTCCCTGTGTCAGTACCATCTCATAGATTCCGCCTTCACCTGTTATACCAGTCGTTGTGTAATCATCTAAATTCCCTTCTCCCACACTTGTTCTATGAGCCGCTACTCTAACATCTTCTAGTGCTTTCCCTGTCTTATCAGTTACCTTGCCAATCAGTATTCCTCCCGGCAACACTGTACCGGAACCATCTCCTTCTGTATTAATAGCCTCTTCAATACACAATCTTGCATTTGGCATATAGCCACCATTTATACCCACAACCGTATCAGAACTATTATCTCTGTTACATATGATATCCTTTACCTGATATGCACTTAAACTAGGATTCACCTGATAAATCAGTCCAGCCAATCCCGCAATATGAGGAGCTGCCATGGAGGTTCCACTAGCTGTCGCATATCCTTTTTCAATCAGTACATATCCCTCTGGGGCAATTTCACAATCATGATATATCGTACTTGCTACATCCGTACCCGGCGCCCATATATTTATCCGGTCACCAATATTACTATATTCATCACAAGTATACCATGGCTCAGCCTCTTTACCAAATGACATTTGACCATTTTTTACTGCACCTACTACCATAATTCTTTTCATAAGCATAGGGTCATCAATACACGAAAAAATTGAACTATACTTTGCCAAAACATTTCCACTTAAATAAGTTGTAGCCTTGTCATCCTTTTTAAATCCATAATATTCTTCGTCATCTTCCACAAATTTTTTATTATTTGCATTACCTGCACCTACAACCAATAAAAAATCATATCCCTTATTCACTAATTTTCGTAAGAATGTGGTCATATACCCCGAAGAAATCATACACGAAACTTGTGCATTCAAATTGTTCCTTGAAGCTGCAAACGCAACCACTTCTTCACTTGTCATACTAATATTAATTACTTTTACATGATTTCCAACCAAATACGATAAAGCACACTTATACTCCATTAAATTTTCTGCTTTCGTACGGCTCTTTATAGGCTTTACATACCCATAAAGCTTAACATTCGTGGCAACTCCCGAAACCCCAATCCTATTATTATGCTTTGCTGCCATAATACCAGCTACATGTGTTCCATGATTCTTATCACTCTGACTATTATCACCAAATATATTTACAAACGATAAGTCCTGATGGTTATCATCAAATCCCGAATCGATTAATCCCATCTTTACCGGATTCGGATTATCTACAGTCTTTAATGCATCCCATGCGCTTGGAACTCTCATTGCCTCTAAGCTCCAGTTATAGCCATAAGGAAGTGCTTCATTCCAAAAGCCATCTTTCTCATAGTCTGCATTATAGTCATCACCTTCCGGCTTTGTATTATAGATTGCATCATTTGTCGTTATCATATTCTCTTCCGAGAAAATAACAACATTAGGAGTTACACTTTCCACAAAGCTAAAGCTTTCTAAATACTTTTTCTTATTCTCCAGCTCCTCCCATGTCATATCTGTAGCAAAATCTATCTGATAATCATTGGTCAGCTCAATGTATCCTACGATTTCTGCCCCCAAATCCTTTGTAATAACTTCGAAGACCTCTTTATCTGCGCCTTCTAAACCACTTATCAGCAACTGATTCTTCACATAAGGCATTCCATTATCCGCATTATATGCAATATCGTTTTCATCTTCGATATCCTTAAAATAAATTTCTCCGATATCTATCAGAGGTTCATCATCCTGTTCCGGAATCACTACCTCTTCGTCAGAATATTGACTTAAAACAAAATTGGTAAATTCATTTAATGAGCAACCATCACTTACATTAAAACCAAATGATACACTCTCACCCCCTGCAATATTCTGATTATAACCTGCATTTTTCACTATATAGTGATTACCTTCATGTGTCTCGATAACAGCATTCCATATATTGGTTATCTCGTTTTCTCCATCAAATTCTAAGATCCAATCTTCAATTGCGACATCTGTATTATTGGAAATCATAATCAAGCCACTAAATCCCGTTCCCCAATCACTCTGAATCATATACTCTATTGTATAATCTTCTTCCTGCGTTGTTGCTTTTCCGCCAAGCATTTCATATGCAGTTGGAAAGCCTCTAAAGCTCTCCTGTCCACTGAATCCAAATTCCACATAGCTATCGACAGCAATATCCTGATTCCAACCTGCATTTTTCACCACATATTTACCAGCTTCATAACTTTCAATTACAGCATTCCATATATTACTGATATTTCCATCATATGAAACTGCCATCTTCCAACTCTCAATCGGTTTTTCACTTGTGTTATCAATTCTAACATTTGCATTATATCCCCCATCCCATGCACCTGTCAGCTTAAATGTAACTGTATAATTATCTGCCTCATAGACAGACTCTTCTGTCACACCATCCCAACCATCAGTTTCCGTCTCAGTAGTTTCCTCTGTCTCAACTACTTCTGTTTCGACTACCTCTGTCTCAACTACTTCTGTCTCAACTACCTCTGTCTCGATAACTTCTGTCTCGACTACTTCTGTCTCAACTACTTCTGTCCCGACTACCTCTGTCTCAACTACTTCCGTCTCGACTACCTCTGTCTCAATAACTTCTGTCTCGAACACCTCTGTCTCGACTGCCTCTGTTTCTATTACCTCCGTCTCAATTACCTCTGTATTAACTTCTGTAGCCATAACTGGTAATTCAACTGATGTTGTAACCACTGTTAATGCTAGCAAAAAAAGCAATGAAACAAATCATTGCACTTAAACCAAATATAATAGACAAAAATAAAAGCTATTACAAAATCTTTCTGCTCTGTACCCTAACGTTTCCAAATGTTGCTTATATTATTGTCCCCTTTTATGTAAACCAAGATATCATACTTCTTTCACAAAATCAATTAATCAATCCATTAGATTTATCGAATTTTTAGATATTTCGGACATGCAACACACTTATATCTGCGATCAGCTAGCAAAAAACCACTGGCTTAGCCAATGGTTTTCTCCTCAAACATTATTTGGTTAACTCATCTAATACTGTAAAATACTCTTCAAAGGTCTTCCTACAGCACTCGGGATTTGCAATCTCGATGCCGTCTGCCTTAAGACCAATCAATGAAAATGCCATTGCCATACGATGGTCGTCATAGGTCTGTACCACCCCTGCCTGTGGCATTCCAGGATATATTGTAATTGCAGAATCCTCTTCATCACATCGAATACCAAGTCTTGTAAGCTCTGTCACAATCGCATGGATTCTATCCGACTCCTGTAATCTGATGTGACCAATATTCTCTATACGAACTACGCCCTCTGCAAATGGTGCAATCGCAGCAAAGGTCATGGTCTGGTCTGAGAAATCATTCATATCCACCGTGATAGAAGGAAGCTTTCCCTCCTCTACACCAACTACTTCAATACCGTCTGGCTTCTGTTCTACCTTACAGCCAAGCTTCTCAAGGAGACTCACAAACTTCAAATCACCCTGCATGCATTCCCATGTTACATTCTTTACCAATGAGCGTCCACCTGTCAACGCTGCTGCCGCATAGAAATAACATGCCGCCGAAACATCAGGCTCAATCTGGTACTCTCCTGCATGATATGACGCATTAGGCGCAATGCAATACTTCTCTCCGTCAAAATCTATCTGTACACCAAACTGTGATACCATCTTGCGTGTAATTCTAATGTAAGAACCATCCTTCTTCTGGCTGGTAATCTCTATCTCAAGGCCCTCCTTAATCATAGGTGAAATCAGCATCAGCGCACTCAAAAACTGTGTACTCTTACTAATATCAAGCTGTACCTTGCGTGGTCTTGCTTCTGCCAATCCTGCCTCCGAGCCAATGCCGGTTATTCTAATTGGCAAAAATCCTTCTTCTTCCAAATATGTAATGCAAGCACCCATACCTGTTAAAACATCAAACAGCGGCTTCATCGGTCTCTTCTTCATCTGCTCTGACGCCTGAATTACAAAGGTTCCTTTTGCCATCGCCAGCATCGCTGTCAAAAATCTCGCCGCAGTTCCTGCACTTCCCACATAGATTTCTCCACTCTCTACCGGAATCCTGCCGTTCAAACCTGTAATTGCAACCTCTTTTACTGTCTCATCTATCTCCACCTGAAATCCTAAGGACTGTAAAGAGCTTAGAAAATATCTGGAATCATCGCTAAAAAGAACACCCTTTAATAATGTTCTTCCTTCTGCCAAAGCCGCTATTAAAAGTGCTCTATTTGTCATACTCTTTGAACCCGGAACCTTTACTATCCAATCTACCGGCTTATCTAATTTCTTTACCTTATAATTCTCACTCATACTCATTTCCTATTCCCTATTATTCTCTTGCCATTGTACATGATTGCAATATATCACGCAAGTCAGACCTCTTCTAAATAATTCACATATTCCAACCCGGCAAACTCTTCCAAAACCTTCATATGGTCCTTTTTCTTCTTCATATCAAGCTCTATGGTAATTGCTACATCCGATGCTTGTAATGTCTTCTCTTTTGTTTTATTCATGGAGTTCAAATCATAGCCTGTCTCAGAAATATACTGACGCAGCTTTATTACACCCTTCGCTTTTTCTACCTCAAGATAAATACTGATATATCTGCTATGCTCCTCCACCTGTCTGCTCAATGCAAATAGAATCCTGTTTGTAATCATAACCAGCACAAAGCATACCACTCCGACGCCAAGATATCCTGCACCAATCGCCATTCCCATAGATGCCGTTACCCACATGGTTGCTGCCGTGGTTAAGCCCTTAATCTGATTACGCCCTGTCACAATAATTGTACCCGCGCCCAAGAATCCAATACCACTTACCACTCCTGCCGGAATACGACTGGCATCCACACTCTCTCCTATACTGTCCACCAGATATAAATTCAAAACAGTCGCAACAGCTGCTCCAAGACTCACCAGAGCAAAGGTTCTAATACCTGCCTTCTGCTTATTCACAATTCGCTCCCATCCAATCAGACAGCCAAACAGTGTCGCCAGAAACAGCCGAACCCCCACAGCTGTCATAGAGCTGCCTTCTAAATAATCTATTGTATTCCACAAATTCATCAACAATATTCCGCCTTTCCATCCCCTTTCTTATATTATACACAAAAATACAAAAAACGAGTAGGCTTTTGATGATATGTCTCCTCCTTACTGGGTTATCCAGAAAAGAGAGACATATCATTTACCCACTCGTTACATACTTAACCTTTTACCGCACCTGCTACCATACCCTTGATAATTTCCTTACTAAATGCGAAGTAAAGTACAATAATCGGCGACATGGTAATCAGCATTGCTGCCATCTGTTTTGGATAATCTGATGCAAACTGTCCCTTGAACTGCGTTAATGCCAATGGCACTGTCTGCAATGCGACATCCTTAATCAATACCAATGCAAATGAAAACTCATTCCAGTTACCAAATACCTGAATAATCGCAACCGTTACAAGAATCGGCTTACACATCGGTAAAATAATCGTCCATAAGGTTCTCGAAAAGCTGCTTCCGTCAATCGCTGCTGCTTCTTCCAGTGCAATTGGAATACTCTTGACATACCCTTCTACCAGAAAGATAGAAAGTGGTAAGCCGAAGGATACATATGGTAACAATAAAGTAAACCACTTATTTGACATACCTGTATTGTTAAATACCACATAAATCGGAACCAAAAGTGAATGAATCGGAATCAGCATTCCCATCAGGAACATCATGTACAACAAACGATTTCCTCTAAAACGAACTCTCGCAAGAATATATCCTACAATAAACCCGAACAATACAATAAAGAATACTGATAATGCAGTTGTTCTGACACTATTCCACATAGACTCTGCCAGATGATAGTCCGAGTTAGTAAGAATACGAATATAATTTACCAATGTCGGTTCACTTGGCAAACCCATAATATCTGCATTAAATGCTCTCTTTTCCTTGAAGGACGAATAGAACATCCAAACCAACGGGAAAATACAAGTCAATGAAAATATTATCAAAATGCCATTTAAAATAACACCTAATACACCATTCTTAACCTTTTGAAGCTTTAAACTCTTTTCCATATACTTACGCCTCCTTCTCTTTGGTCAGGAACTTAAGTATACCCTGCGAACCACCAATTACTAACAGTGACAACACGAAGATAGCAATCGAAATACAGCTACCATAACCCATATTAGACTGGCCAAAGGAAATCTGATAACCATACATCGCCATAACCATAGAATCCGTACCAGGACCTCCATGTGTCATAACATAGATATTATCAAATGCCTTCATGTTACCCGCAATACAAAGTGTCAAACATACCAATAAAGTATTCTTAATCAATGGAAGAACAATATAAATTGCTCTCTGAATACCATTTGCGCCGTCAATCTCAGCACTTTCAAAGATTTCTGTATCAATCGAAGAAATTGCTGAAATAATGATAACCATATAATAACCTATGTACTGCCAAATCAGCGGAATACTAACCAAAAGCATAACAAGCTCTGATTCGTTAAGCCAAACCTTCACCAAGTCTTCTCTTCCTATCAGCTTCAAAAACCAGTTAATGATACCGTACTGATAATGATAAATCATATTCCAAATCAAACCGATACATACTGCCGAAATTGTACTCGGGAAAAATCCGAAGGTTCTGTGCATGGTCTTAAACTTCACCAGCTTAGAATTAATCATAAGTACCAAAATAAAAGCAATACCTATCTGTCCAATGATACAGGCTACTACTAAATATATATTATGGCCAAATGACTGCCAAAAAACTGAATCCTCCATAAGATTCAAGTAATTGTCTAATCCAATAAATGTCTTTTGCGGACCACCCTTCCACTCATAAAAGCTATAGCGGAAAGCAGTTAATAATGGAATAAATACCGTGAATACAAAAATTGCAACAGGAGCTAACAAATACAAAAATATGACGTGCCCCTTTGGTTTAATCGTCTTTAACATCTTTTTCTCCCCCCATTTTTTAGAAATAGAGCCGTTCTATACATACCAGAACGGCTCTAGATTCATTATTTTAGGAAGCTTAATTCCTCTAATCCTTAGTAATTTGCTTCGTATGCTGCCTGTGTATTAGCTGCTACCTCTGCAGGTGTCTTATCACCATTCATTAATGACTGTAAATCTGTATTGAATACATCCCAAACTGCGCTGTTGATGTAAGAGTCATAGATTTCACATGTAGATGTATCTACATAAGACCAGTTATAGAAATCCTGTGTAATCTGGTCAAACTTGCTTAAGTCAACATCTGCAACCTTTGTTAAACCACCAAGAGCATAGTTACTTGCAACGAAATTAGAGAATGCAGGTCCTGTAATATACTCTGCAAGGTCAATAGCTGCCTGTAACTTAGCTGGGTCATCTGCTAACTTAGGATTGATTGCTACTGCATAACCAAGACCGATATTCTGTGAATCAGGAGCCTTTGTAGCATCTGCAGGCTGTGGAAGTACTGCAAATCCAATGTTGCCCCACTTCTCTTCATTTGATTCCTTTAATGTAGCTGCAATGTAAGACTCATCCCAGTTACCACCGATGAATGCTGCTGCTGTACCAGCGATGTAGTACTCACGAGCATCCTCATTTGTTACTGCATTGAAGTCAGCATTGAAGATATCTGTCTGTGTGAAAAGTCTCTGTGTCTCTGCAAGAGCTGCGATAAACTCTGGATCTTCGAAAGAAGCACCGCTCTTAGCAATTAAGCTTGAGAACCATTCTGGTCCTGTATATCTGTTACCTAATGTAGACATGAAGTCTGAGTTAGCCTGCCACTTACCACCGTTACCAAATGCAACTGTAGTAATGCCCTTACCATTAAAGTACTCTGCAGCCTTCTCTACATCTGCCCATGTTGTAGGGAATGCATCATAGCCTGCTTCCTTCCACATAGCCTTATCATAGATAACTACTGTACATGTACCACCTGTTAAACATGGATAACCATAAATCTTACCCTCTGTTGTAAATGGTGTAAAGTATGCTGTATTATAATCTGCATAGTATGGAGATGACTCGATATCTGCTGTCAAATCATAAACTAATCCCTGCTTAGCCCACTCGATGGTATTCATACCCTGTAATAAGAATACATCCGGAAGGTCATCTGCTGCTGCCAAAGTAGCGATCTGTGTCTTGTACTCTGCGTTAGCTAATACATTCTGTGTTAACTTGATATCAGGGTTAGCCTCATCCCACTGTGACAATACAGTACGGAATCCATCTGAACCACCGTTACCCTGTGACTCCTCTGATGTAGAGTAGTGCATAATCTCAAGCTCACCCTTGTAGCCTGAATCTGATACTGCGGAATCATCCTTTGCAGCACTGCCTGATGATGAAGATGTTGAAGCAGAATCTCCACATCCTGTCAATGCAGTTGCCAACATTGCTGTTGATAATAATACGCTGATAAGTTTTTTCTTCATTTTAAAATCCTCCCTTTTAGAATAAAAATGTTTGCCTTACTTCTATACTAAATCGCTCTGCGACTTAATACCCCTTCAGAATAGACTAAACTTCAGTCTCTTTAATTACCTTGGAAATGCTACCGATTTCCCTTCAATGAGCTTACCCTCTACCGTATACTGTCTAAGTATGGTAGACTTAGGTCTTTCTATTAAGTTAATTAATTCATTCGCAGCCCGCCTTCCTATCTCAACCGTATTCTGCCAATAGGTTGTAAGTGTAGGGCTTAACTGCGAGGCCATTAAAATACCGTCATATCCTGCAATGGAAATATCTTCCGGAATACTCAGTCCTCTGGTTTTGATTGCATTCATACCGCCGATTGCCGAAAAATCATCTGCATATAGAATGCAGGTAGGCGGATTCTCTAAATCCAGTAATTCCTCTGTAATCTTACCTGCCGCATAGGAATCACGGTACTTGCCTTCTCTGACATACTCATCGTTTGCCACAATACCCTTCTCCTCTAAAAATTGATAATAGGTAGACAAACGATTACTTGTTACTGATGACTCCTCACCATATATATATGCAATCTTCCTATGTCCACAGGCATATACCTGTTCCATAAGTGCTCTCATACCTCCGATATTATCTGAGGTAACTGATATTCTGCCATTGTATACATAGTCAATTGTCACTACAGGCAAATCACTTTGTAATAACTCGATTACCTCCGGACTCTTATAATCCGCAATCGCAATCATCACACCGTCCATTCCTCTGTGAATGCTATGGTCCAGATAAGAAACCTTATCATTACCCAGCTTGGAATTATTTAAGAAAGTGATATCATAGCCTTGATTCTCAGCAGTTACCTTAAAGTTCTCTAAAATCTGAGAAAAATAATCATGGGTCAGACCGCTTCCCGAAGCCTCTTTATAAAGAACTCCAAGATTATAGCTTTTATTAGTCTTCAAAGCTCTTGCCCATGTATTCGGGTGATACCCCATTTCCTTCGCTTTTCTTTTAATGAGAGCCTTTGTTTCCTCACCTATATCACTGTGATTATTAATCGCCTTACTCACTGTAGCTACTGAAACGCCACACGCTGCAGCGATATCCTTCATGGAAACCATAATGCCTGCTCCCTTCCAAATCCTTATACTTACTAGTATGTAAACATAATTTTCAAATACTTAATCGTTTACGTCTTTAATGATACATCATTTTGTATAATTTTGCAATAGTTTTTCTAATATTTATGTGCAATTTTAACTTTGCATAATAAGTTTCATGAAATTATGTGCTAAAAAGCTCTGTTCAGAGGTTTACATATCTATTTAGATATATAATATTTCTGCGAAAATATGCCCTCTTTTTCGTGATGTCTTCAAATTTTGAGGTAAATTTTCTCTATTTTTCATGGGTAATATCGGACAATAAGCCCTTGCTTTTCCTCATTTTATTCGGTATAATGCGGTCATAGAATGTTACTTAAACGTTTTCTGAGCATATGTGTGTGAGTGCTCAGTCATTAATTCAATTTTGAAAAAGGAGAGTTTACTTATGAAATTCGGTTATTTTGATGATGCCAATCAGGAATATGTCATTACCACTCCGAAGACTCCATTACCTTGGATTAACTACCTTGGATGTAATGAGTTCTTTAGTTTAATTTCTAACACCTGTGGTGGCTACACCTTTTACAAGGATGCAAAGCTTCTGCGCTTAACTCGTTACCGTTATAACAACGTGCCTATGGATATGGGTGGCAAATATATCTATATTAAGGATGGGGATACTGTATGGAATCCGGGCTGGCAGCCAGTGAAAACTGAGCTTGATGCTTACGAATGCCGTCATGGTATCGGATACAGCCGTTTTACATCTTCTAAGAAGGATGTAAAGGCAGAACTTTTGAACTTCGTTCCTATGAATGATAACTGCGAGGTTAGCAAGCTTACATTGACAAACAACAGCAGTGAAGTTAAGGAATTAAAGGCATTCTCTTATGTTGAGTGGTGTCTGTGGAATGCAGATGATGATATGAAGAACTTCCAGAGATTATTAAGCTGTGGTGAGGTTGAAGTATCAGGCTCTACTATTTTCCATAAGACCGAGTACAGAGAGCGTCGTAATCACTATGCAGTTTACTCTGTTAATGCTCCAATCGCAGGCTTCGATACAATCCGTGATGATTTCTTGGGTGCTTACAGAGGATGTGATAACCCTGAGGTTGTTGAGAATGGTCAGTGTAAGAACACTATGGCAAGCGGATGGTCACCAATCGCATGCCACCAGTTGAATATCACCTTACAGCCGGGTGAGTCTCGTACATATGTATTTACTTTAGGTTATATTGAGAATCCACAGGAAGAGAAGTGGGAGTCTCATAATGTTATTAATAAAACTCGTGCTTTCGAGATGATTGCACGCTACGAAACACCTGAGAAGGTTGACGCTGCTTTTGCTGAATTACAGGCATACTGGAAAGAGCTTCTTTCTAAGTACCATGTGGAGTCTTCTAATGATAAGGTTGACCGTATGGTAAATATTTGGAACCAGTATCAGTGTATGGTAACCTTCAATATGTCACGTTCTGCTTCTTACTACGAGTCAGGTATCGGTAGAGGTATGGGCTTTAGAGACAGCTGCCAGGATTTACTTGGTTTCGTACATTTAATTCCGGACCGTGCAAGAGAGCGTATTATTGATATCGCTTCTACACAGTTTGAAGACGGTAGCGCATATCACCAGTATCAGCCACTTACCAAGAAGGGTAATGCAGATATCGGTGGCGGATTTAACGATGACCCATTGTGGTTAATCGCAGGAACAAGTGCTTATGTCCGTGAGACAGGTGATACATCTATTCTTACAGAGCAGGTTCCTTACGATAATGACTGGTCTAAGGCTACTACTCTTATGGGGCACTTAAAGCGTTCTTTCGACTTTACAGTTACTCATAAGGGTCCTCATAAATTACCGTTAATTGGTCGTGCAGACTGGAATGACTGCTTGAACCTGAACTGCTTCTCAGAGCATCCGGGCGAATCCTTCCAGACCTTTGGTCCTAGTGAAGGTCCTGTTGCTGAATCAGTATTTATTGCAGGTATGTTTGTTAAGTATGGTGAAGAATATGCTCAGCTTTGCGAGCTTATGGGAGATACAGAGGAAGCTGCTTACGCAAGAAAAGAAGTTGCCGAGATGTATGACACTATTCTTACGAGCGGCTGGGATGGCGACTGGTTTGTTCGTGCTTACGACTCTTATAGCAACAAGGTTGGTTCTAAGGAATGTGAAGAAGGCCAGATTTACATCGAGCCACAGGGCTTCTGCGTATTGGCAGGTGTTGGTGTTAAGGAAGGTCATGCTAAGAAGGCTCTTGACTCTGTTAAGGAGCGTCTCGATACAAAGTATGGTGTTATGATTTTACAGCCTGCTTATACAAAGTATCACTTAGAGCTTGGCGAGGTTTCTTCATATCCACCAGGATACAAGGAGAATGCAGGTATCTTCTGCCACAACAATCCTTGGGTTTCTATTGCTGAGACAGTGATTGGTCGTGGTGACAGAGCTTTCGAGATTTATCAGAAAACTTGTCCTGCTTATACAGAGGAAATCAGTGAGATTCATCGTACAGAGCCATATGTTTACTCTCAGATGATTGCCGGTAGAGATGCGAAGTTCCACGGCGAGGCTAAGAACAGCTGGTTAACAGGTACTGCTGCTTGGACTTTCGTTAATATTTCACAGTACATCCTTGGTCTTTACCCAACCCATCACGGTTTACAGGTAAATCCTTGTGTACCTAAGGGATTTGGCGATTTCAAGGTAACTCGTTCTTACCGTGGTGCTAACTATCATATCGAGGTACTTAACCCGAACAATGTTGAGAAGGGCGTTGTATCTATGGTAGTTGACGGTGTTGCAGTTGAAGGTAATGTTATTCCTTACGATGCTGACAAGAAGGAAATCCATGTTGTTGTAACTATGGGTTAATATATTAGAAAACTAATAATGGTGCGTAGCTTTAAGTTACGCACCATTATTCATATAGACCAAGCATCCTTAGGCTACTTTCCTTCTTGTTAACACGCATCCTACGCAACTCCATTCTCTTTTCTAGCTCAGAATCCATAATCCTAAATCGTTCCGGGAAAGTATCTAATGTAAGTATTTCATCCGCATATCCTTTTTCTAACTTTTGATGAATCTGCGTAACAGACATCGTATCTGTGTTCACTAAATTAGCTGCTTTTGACAAAACAACAGAAAAAGGAATTCCACCTACTAATGATATTTGCTTATCTTCGTCATATGCTCTATAATTATATCTGCTGCCTTCTCAACTCCACAGGAAGAATCTATTACAAGCTCATAATTTTCTTTTTCTCCCCATGTTCTGCCGGATATATGCTTATAATATGCACTTCTTGCCTTGTCAGAACGACGGATATTTTTCCCGGCCTCTTTTCTACTGTCCCCATACACCTCCATTACTCTTTTTATACGGTATTCTTTTGGTGCATGAATAAAAATCCGAAAAACCTTATCGTAACCTTTTAAAACATAATCCGCTGACCTGCCTACTATGACACAACTGCCTTGCTCTGCAATCTTACGAATAATTTTATCCTGAGCCACAATTGCATGTTGTACCACTTGTGTACTCAAATATAAATCATGCAGAACATCCGGTGCATTTTCATGTATATCTGAAATAAATTCCATATCAAGTCCACTCTCATGTGCTGCCAAGGCAATCATTTCTTTATAATAGAATGGTATTCCAAGCTTTTCTGCAACTGCTTTTCCTATTTGTTTACCCGAAGAACCATGCTCTCTTGCAATGGTAATAATCACACCCGGCTTTGACTTTTTTAATGCAACTATGCCCTTTTCCATATCCACATCAGAACTTTTCTTTTGCACGTACTCACTGGCAAGGAATTGTTGATAAAACATCATACCTACTGCACTTGTAATGATTTCTGTGATTGGAAAAGTCATCCAGAACCAGCTTAACCCCAATCTCGAAAATAAAAATCCCAGTGGAACAAACAGTACCACAGTACGAACTACCGTCAAAAAAGAGCTTTTTAGACTGGACCCCACAGCTTGAAAGAATACCGGAAAAATCAGTGATGTTACCATCGGAATAAAGCTGATTCCAACAAACCGAAATCCAATACGTCCAATCTCAATTACCAATTCATCTGAAGTAAACACCTGTAACATCTGTGTCGGAATAGAAACAAAGCACAAGGTTCCCACAGCCATCAATGCCAATCCAAAGCCGATTGCAGAGGTTAAAGTCTTTTTACATCGTTCTATATTTCTTGCAGCATAATTAAAACTAACAACCGGAACAATGCATGTCTGCATTGCGCCTAAAGGAATAAAGAAAAATGTCTGCCATTTATAATACAATCCCAAAGCAGTAACCGCCTGATCGGAAAATGTAGATAATATCAAATTGAGTCCTAATATGTAAAAGGTATATGCTGACTGCATCAAAATATTCGGTACACCCAATCGAAAGATTTTCGCAATATAACATGGATATACTTCTTTTGCCGGAGATTTTCTAAATCCTTTCCGAAACACAATCAAAGCCGCCACAATTTGTCCTGCTACCGTTGCCACCGCAGCACCTGCAATTCCCATTTCCGGCAATCCAAACATACCGAAAATCAGCAACGGGTCAATTACAATATTAGTAATCGCACCAACTATCTGTGCTATCATAGGTGTTTTCATATCACCATTTGCTTGCAAAACTTTCGTCCATATGCTTTCAAGAAATAATCCAAAGCTGCAAACGCATACGATTCTTCCGTATACTATTACGTCATTTATTACTTCTACAGAGTCCGTAGACATTTTTGCATATGCAGGCATAATCAGCCAGCAAATCACGGCAAACAAAAACCACAAAGCAACTGCAAGTGGCGTTCCAACCCCTGCATAATCATCTGCTTCTTTTTTATTTCCCACACCAAGCTTTGCAGCCATGACAGTATTAATACCTACACCTGTTCCAACTGCAAGTGCAATCATCAAAAGCTGGAGCGGATAAATAATAGACAACGCTGTAAGACCCGTATCTGAATATCTTCCAATGAACAAGCTGTCAACAATATTGTATAGTGCCTGTATCAACTGTGCCAGCATCACAGGTGGAGCGAGCTTAAACAATATTTTACTAATTTTCTCTGTACCAAAAAATTCTGTCGTGTCCACTGTCAATTACCTCTTTTCTTCCAATGCACAGTTTAGTGCCATATCATATTCTAATAACAGCCCAGTAAGCATTTCTATTTTGTCTTCCCCTAATAACTCTATGGCTCTTGTTTCCACAACATCCAATGATTCCAAGAAAGGGGTAGCATATTCTTTTCCCTGTTCCGATAGAATATATGCTTTTTCTTT
>JAZNMO010000085.1:0-16896 GCA_045579665.1 Lachnospiraceae bacterium | reverse complement strand
GGACATCAGTAATACATAGATGAAGTCACCTATGCAGCTAAAACATGCTACATCCGGTGAGTTTGTAGTGTAGTAGCGAATCATATCGATAATAGAAGTAAATACAATAATCAAAGTACATATTAATTGTGCGAAGTAACTACGGCGTTTTCTTGTAGTACCGACAGTGGTATTTTGGTGAAAAGCTCGAATGATATTCATACAAGCGTAGATGCCGCCGATAAGCATAATACCATGTGTAATAAAGACCGTATTTGCAAAATCGGTAATTCCTGAAAACTGTAAAAGGAATGTAAGGAAAAAGTCTGCCACCGAGCAATTTCTTAATGTATGCAAAACTTTGTTCTCGCCATTGTGGAAAGCTTGATTTAAAAATTCGAGATATACAACAACTGCTACCTTTAGGCTCATATAGGATACCTGACTCACCAGCAGCAGTCTGGGAATAAAGAAGGAATAGGTATTGCTCTCAATGTAGCTCCATAGACCACGAAAGATTGCAAAAAAAGCAAGCCATTTTAAGGAGTCGTTAATAAGTGTATTATTCTTCTTTAAAATATGGAAAATTCCCAACAGACATCCAACAAGCATAGTTGCAATGCTTAGGTAGATGCGAGAATTTATAGTAGACAAATAATTGAGCATAATACCAACCTGAGTTCCAAAGTAAATGGTAGGTATGGTGACACGACCTTTCATATAGCATTGATGTATATGTATGGTAAGTGTCTTTCCGTTATCCGAAGCATTTACAGGAAGGAAGTTCCACTTGTTTCCCGGAGTTTGACTTTTCATGGATGAATCCGGAACAAATGAATATATAATTTCATTATCAAGAAAAACATCTATTTGTTGTTGAAAGGAAAAGAATCCCACACAATTACCATCGGAAATATTAGTAAGCGTTTTACTAATCCAAATATCTTTGCTGTCGTCTTCTAAGTAGTAGAAGGTGGGTAAAGTATCGCAATAGGCTGGTTCAGCAGAAGACTCTATACGCCAGTCACCATCAAATACAGTACAATCACGTAGCTGTTGCCACTGATTTGTACCGGAAAACGGAATAATAAAAACGGCGATTAGAACAAATAAAAAGAAAAACAGTATTTCTATATAAATAGCACGACTTTTTTTCATAAGCATATCTCCAATAAAAAAGATAATTAGTTCTGTATATCATTATATCATATAAAGCGAAAAGAGTGTGACAGCTTTAGTTAAAAAGAAGAATTGATAAAATCTGTAAGGAAAATTTATACTACCATTTTTGGAAAAAATATTGTATAATACATCTATTATGTAAACTATTTCGTCATATTGGGGGATAATACGAATACAATACATAAGAGGAGAGAGTGAATATGTATCAAATTAATAATTTCTTGAACAACAGGAACATGAAGGTTATTGACCAAATGGGCCCTTTTCGTGTATTTGAACATGAAAAAGACCTTAGCGTACACCCGGCAAATGCAGTAACAGCATATTTTGCTTCCGAGATGAATGTTAGAAAGCGTCAGGTGTTCGTAGAACTTGCAGGCGGAGGTTGTATTACACAGTCAGGTGCGATGCAGTGGATGCTTGGCGATGTTAACATGGTGAGTAATGTGAAAGGAGTAACAGATTTCATTGGAAAGCTGGCTAGCTCAGCAGTGACAAAGGAGTCCGCAATTAAGCCTAATTATAAAGGAACAGGTACAATTATGCTGGAGCCGACCTATAAGCACATTTTATTAATGGATGTAAGCGAATGGGGAACTGTTGTATTGGATGATGGTCTTTTCTTAGCATGTGAGGATACCTTGCAGCAGAAGACAATTGCAAGAAGCAATCTTTCATCAGCAGTATTAGGCGGAGAAGGTCTTTTTAATTTGGTTTTGGCCGGTAATGGTATAGCCGTATTGGAAAGTCCTGTTCCGGCAGATGAATTAATTGTATTTAACCTTGAGAATGATGTAGTGAAGATTGACGGTAACATGGCAATTGCTTGGTCAGGTTCTTTGAACTTTACAGTAGAGAAGTCAGGTAAGAGTTTGATTGGTTCGGCAGCATCGGGCGAAGGTCTGGTGAATGTATATCGCGGAACCGGTAAGATTCTGATGGCACCAACAGCATAGGGGGATTGAGAGATGGTAGGAAGCAGTGTTTTAAATAACAGGAATCTCAAGGAAATCGCCACTATGGGCAATTTTCATGTATTAGAACATGAAAAGGATTTAAGCGTTGCAGCAGGCTCAGCGGTAAATTACTATTTTGCATCTAAGATGAATGTAAGAAAGAGACAGCTGTTACTGGATTTCAATAATAGCAGTTACATCGTGCAGTCAGGTGCGATGCAGTGGATGAGTGGTAATGTAGTTACCAATACAAATATCAAGGGGATGGGAGACTTCCTTGGTAAGATGGTAAGTTCTGCTGTAACAAGTGAAAGTGCAATTAAACCGATATATCAGGGTACAGGTCAGATGATGCTGGAGCCTACATATCGTTATATTATTTTATTAGATGTATCAGAGTGGGGAACGATGGTATTGGATGATGGCTTATTCCTTGCTTGTGAAAGTACATTACAACAGAAGACTGTTGCAAGAAAGAGTCTTTCATCAGCAGTGCTTGGAGGCGAAGGTTTATTTAATCTTTCTTTATCAGGTAAGGGTATTGCTGCATTAGAGTGCCATGTGCCTTATGATGAATTGATTGAAGTTGTATTAGAGAACGATGTTATGAAAATTGACGGTAATATGGCAATTGCATGGTCGGGCTCTTTGGATTTTACAGTAGAAAAGTCAGGTAAGAGTCTGATGGGATCAGCGGTATCTGGAGAAGGCTTGGTAAATGTATATCGCGGAACAGGTAAGATTTTGCTTGCACCGACAGCAGCAAATTATAATATTAATCCGGTAGCATCCAGCAGTTCAACAGGTCCAAGTCAGAGTAAGACTAATTCAGGTACCTTGAGTAAGGCAGGTAAGGCATTCGATCTTATTTCAGATGTGTTAGATATATTAGATTAAGTAATAAAGGCGGTTCCGGGAACAAAATGTTCCTTTGGAATCGCCTTTTTGAACACTTTTTAGCCTTCATTCATCAGATAGTTAATATCTTCGTTAATAAGCTGTATCATTGCCTCTGCAATTTCAGGGTCAAATTGTTTGTCCTTTCCACGTTCCAACTCTTCTTTAATAAAGGACTGAGGAAGAATATCACGATAACTTCTTTTGGATGTCATAGCATCATAGGCATCAGCAACGCTGATAATGCGTACCAGCTTTGGTATCTTATCTCCTGTAAGACCATCAGGATATCCGCTGCCATCCATATGCTCGTGATGCCATCTTGCACCGTCTTCGATATTAGGGATTTCACCGAAGTTTTTCAAGATATCATATCCGATTTCAGGATGTTGTTTGATAATTGCAAATTCTTCGTCAGTTAAACGCTGCGGCTTATTGATAATATAGTCAGGAATACCGATTTTTCCGATATCGTGTAACAATCCCATAAAATAAACATTATCCTGTTCTGCTTCAGACAATCCCAGCTTAATGGCAAGCTTTTTAGAATATTTTGCAACACGGGTGGAGTGTCCTTTTGTATATTTATCCTTGGCATCAATGGTTTGAGCCAAAGCAAGCATAGCCTGAAGGGAAAGCTTTTCTGCCTTTGTTGCGTTTTTCTTGACCTCATCCTGAAGATACTGTTGAAGTCTGTCAAGTTCAAGGATTCGATTGATACGTTCCAACATGATATCAGGAACAAATGGCTTACGTATAAAGTCCATAGCACCAGCCTTGAAGCTGTTATATTCCGTATCTGTGTCAGTATCAGCAGATAGAAATATGACAGGAATATCCTTGGTTTCAGGATTAGATTTCAGTTCGTTAAGTACGGCAAAGCCGTCCATTTCCGGCATATGGATATCCAGCAGTATTAAGTCTGCAGTTTGATTGGCAAGCAATTCAAGCGCTTCTCTTCCGCTTTGCAGGCAGGTGACATGGAAGAATTTTTCCAGTATCTTTTCGGCCATTCTTAAATTGATATTATCATCATCAACTACAAGAATTTCAAAGGTGCGGTTTGTCTTTGCGCTGTCTGATTCGGATAGTTTTTTAACAACATGCTCACGGATATTGGTGAGCAGCTCTTGGAAATCCTCCATAAATGCGGTATGCTGTGCCATAATATAGTCATAGTCTTTCGTTTTGGCTGCATTTTCAAGCATCAATGCATTATAGGAAAGCTGTTCTGCACCAATGGATTTGGAAGAGCCCTTGATGGAATGTATCAGTATTTGATAGTTACTCCAATCCTTTTCTTCAAAATACCCCTGTAGCTTGACGTCATTATGTGAGTCATAGAGCATTTTTAAGATATCCAGATATAAGTCAACATCGTCACCATGATAAGACAGACCAACGGTTGTATTAAGGAAAGTCAAATTATCAAGAATAGAGCTTCCATTAGGGATTACTTCTTTTTCCTGCATAATAAGTAACTCATCAGGAAGATATTGTTTAATGAGCTTGTAAAGTCTCTCTTTCTGAATTGGTTTTGAAAGATAGTCATCAAATCCCTTTTGGATGTATTCCTCTTTGGCTCCCATAATAGCATTGGCAGTCAGCATAATGACAGGTGTTAATTGCTTTCTTGTTTCGGACATTTCTTTAATCAGCTTAAGAACTTCAATGCCATCAAGGTCGGGCATCATATGGTCAAGGAATATCATGTCATAGTTGTTTGAGCGGATTTTCATTAATCCCTCGCGACCGCTGGCAGCAGTGTCAATTTGAATCATGGTGTCCTTTAACAGACCACAAAATACCTTAAGGTTAACAGGAATATCATCAACTACCAAAATTTTGGCATCAGGTGCAAGTAAGGTATTGGCACGGATGTTGCTGGATATATTCTTATATGCATTGGACAAATCGCCAATTGGTCGTTCAGATATAATTCCCTGTGGCAAACGAACTGTAAAAATGGAGCCTTCTCCATAGGTGCTTTCGACATCAATGGTTCCATTCATTAATTCAACAAGATTTCTTACGATACTTAAGCCAAGTCCTGTTCCTTCGATATGATGGGTTTCGTAGTCATCGACACGGCTGAAGGAATCAAAGAGTACAGGGAGACTCTCTTTTTTAATACCGATGCCGGTATCACGAACACTGATTTCCAAAAGGAAATGTCCGGAATCAGCTTTTTTGCCGCCAAGGCAAAGAGTAACGTTTCCTTCATTGGTGTATTTAATTGCATTAGACAGCAAATTAATCAGAATTTGTCGAATGCGTACTTCATCACCATAGAGGCGGCTCGGGATGGATTCATCACATATGGTTTCAAAACGAAGGCCCTTTTCATCAGCTTTTACCTTCATCATGCTGCAACAGTCATTAATGATGGAGGCAAGATCATATTCTAACGGGACAATACTCATTTTACCGGATTCAATTTTAGAAAAATCTAAAATATCATTTACAATAGCGAGAAGACTTCGGCCGGCGGTACGAATGTCCTCGGCATATTCTTTAATGGTATCCTGTGTGCTTTCACGGGCAATCAGTTCATCAATACCAAGGACAGCATTGATAGGAGTACGTATTTCATGTGACATGCTGGCAAGGAATCTTGCCTTTGCTTCGCTGGCGGCAAGAGCTTCCTGTTTCGCTTTTTCGGAGCGGATAATATCAACTCCTGTTTGAAAGGTATCCATCGCTAATAAGAATAAAAAGCCGAAACAGAGAACCGTACCGTTTAATAGATTCTCCAGATTAAATGACTGAAGAAGCTGCAAGATAGCAGAGATTAAAACACCTATCAAACCAATGGCGACATATTTGTACTCTTTAATGTAATTATTTTTTATATCTGCTATGATTGTGAGTATAGCGATTGTGATAAAAATTCCTAAAATGATATAAATGATAGCATTGATGTCCGATTGATCAACAGTATTGCTGACAATGAGTCCCATACAGACAATAAAGTGAATTAAGGACAGTGTTTCATAAGCGCGATAATAAAACCGATAACGATTACGTTGGATAGAGTCCATGTAAATAGAAAGTGGTATCGGTAATAATAGCAGGACAAACTCTGAGAAAGAGCTGGTTGCGGATACGTTTGGGAAAATAAACTGTCTCATCTTGGACTGAGTAATAATCCAAATAGATACAGCTAGAATACTCCAACACAGATATCTTAGGTGTATCGGTAAGGTTATATGACGCTCAATGATATAGGTTAGGACGATTCCTGTGGCAGATATAATAAGTAATAAAATGGCCAGAATAAAGATTGCGAAATTGTCCAGATAAATAGCGAATAAAATACCTGTTTTGTCTCCATACAGTACTGTTCGCATGACACCACTATAGGTAGAGTCACTTGTCATTTGAACTGTAATAGTTTTGCCACAGTCAGAGGTATCCAATTCTACATAAAGATAGGTACTAACACTTGCCACACCAAAAGGACGCGTATTCTTAGTGGAATAGCTTTCGCGTAATACACCGTCAATATAGATAGAAATATCCTGTCTGGAGGTTCTAAAGCATAACCAGCTGTTGCTTTTAATTGTATTTGGTAGCATTTTTTCCAGAGTAAAGGTTTCGCCCTCGGCGATGTCACAGCTTCCGGGGATTTCAAAAGGGATTTTCTCACCAGTTGAAGTTACCCGATACCAATCTGTGTCAAAGGTAGAATATTCATAATCTCTTGGATTTTGTTCGTTAGGCAGGGTAATTTGTGCATAGATATGCCATGTAGATACAAATAAAAGCAGAGCTATAAAAATGATTCTAAGGGATATGTCCCACAAATGAGTTCCTTTTTTCATCACACTACCTCCAATATATCTTTTATTATATCATTAATTCAGAAAAAACAACACATTTGTGAAAATAATCAGTTATTTTAGAAATATAAACTATTGCCCTATACTTATAAGTTGGATATAATGTAAACATAACTTATAATCATAATTCAAAAGAAAGTGTGAAAGGTAAGGGACTAGGATGAAAAAAGGTTTTTTTGGCGAATTTAAACAATTTATTATGCGTGGAAATGTTATGGATATGGCAGTCGGTGTAATTGTAGGTGGTGCATTTACTTCAATTGTTACCTCATTGAATAAGGATATCCTGACACCGATTATAGGAGTATTTGGAGGTATTGATTTTAGCTACATGACATTGGCATTAGGAGAAGGCGAGGAAGCACCAATTCTTGCATATGGCAATTTTATTACAGCTGTACTGAATTTTTTGATTACAGCATTTGTAATTTTCCTTTTAATTAAGGGGATTAATACAATAAATGATAAGCTGTCTAAGAAGGAAGAAGAGCCTGCTCCGGCAGAGCCGACCACAAAGATTTGTCCATTCTGTAAGAGTGAGATTGCGATTGATGCGACACGCTGTGCGCATTGTACATCGGTTTTAGAAGAAGTATAGGTAGCAAAAGTAGCAGATAAGAGATGAAGCTTATCTGCTACTTTTGCTTAGGAAGTTTCAAGTTAGCCCAATTACTGTTATATTAGGAAGTGGAGTAGTTGGTATGATAATTTATGCGCTTACGGAAGCGATATAAGTTTGGAGGGGACAATGATACGGGTTACGATTTGGAATGAATATAAGCATGAGCAGGAATATGAGAATATTGCAAAGGTCTATCCTAAAGGAATTCATGGATGTTTGGCTGAGTTTTTAGAGGAGGAATTCCAAGTGAAGACTGCGACCTTTGAGATGCCTGAGCATGGTTTAACAGAAGAGGTATTGCAGGAAACAGATGTGTTGATAATTTGGAGTCATGCATTGCAGGATGAATTTTCGGATGAGGTGGCAAGGAGAGTGCAAAGACATGTATTGTCAGGAATGGGATTGATAGCACTTCATTCTGCTCATTACAGCAAGATTATGAAGTTGCTCCTTGGGACAAGTATGACTTTAAAGTGGAGGCATGGAGATAGCGAGAAGCTTTGGTGTATTGCACCTACTCATCCGATTGCAATGGGGGTTCCACAGGTGATAGAGCTTTCACAAGAGGAAATGTATGGAGAGTTTTTTGATATTCCAAAGCCTGATGATGTGATTTTTACAGGATGGTTTGCTGGTGGAGAGGTATTTAGAAGCGGATGTACCTTTAGCAGAGGTTATGGTAAAATATTTTATTTCCAACCAGGGCATGAGGAATATCCGATTTACTATGACAAAAATATTCAGCAGATTATTAGGAATGCGGTGTGCTTTTGTGCGCCGTTGCTGACGGAAAGAAGGTGTCCTGAAAATGAGCAACAGTAAGATTAGTGTGTTCTATGATCATTTGCTACAGGCAGCACAGCAGACTGGCAAGTCGGTGGAGGAAATGCTTTCATATGCAAAGACATGTGGTATAGATGCAGTGGAAATCAGATTGACATGTTTTACGGAGAATAAGAGAATTTTAGAACAGTTAAAAGAAAGTGAATTAAGAATTAGCTGTATTTACGAGTTCTATGAGATGGATAAGCATGACGAAGCTGAGCACATAAAGGAGCATATTGAAAAGGCAAAAGCAGTAGGTGCGGAGAAAATATTGGTAGTGCCTGGATTTCTTGGTCGCTTTGATACATGGTGCTTTGCAGGCAAAAAAGGGAATTACAACAAGCTTGTACCATTTATGGATAGGAATAAGTCGGTGCAGGGAATTGTTAATGGTTTAAAGTATGCTGTGAGGATTGGTACAGAGAGGAGTATCATTGTTTCTGTAGAAGATTTCGATAGTGAGAAGTCTCCGCTTTGTTGTATCAATGGTGTCCGTTATTTTCTAGAACATGTACCTGGCTTAAAGTATACCTTGGATACGGGGAACTTTGCATATATTGGTGAGGATGTGTTAGAGGCATGGGAGGTTTTACAGGGGTATGTTGCTCATGTTCATTGCAAGGATAGAGGAGAAAAGCTTTCATCAGTAGCAACAGGAAGCGGTAGGCTTCCGATGGCTGAGATTGTAAGTAGGCTACAGGAAAAGGAATATGGCGGCTATTATGCGATAGAGCATTTTGATGTACCAAATCAGGAGGAAGCAATAAAGTGTTCGGCAGAGTTCTTGAAAGGTGTGCTGAACGAAATGTGAAAGGACAGGATTTTGATATGTTTATGAAAGAAGATAATACATACAATGACATTCGCGAGAAATCACTCATGCAGTGGCTTGATGAAATGGAAAAGCATGAGGATATTGCTGTGCGTGGGGGTGTCAGATTATGCAGGGATTATATAAAGCACCTTATGGATGAGAATGAGAAGCTGAAGCAAGAAAATGAACTAAAGAATACTTATCTGAAGAAGATGTCGAAGAGGAGTTAGAAATGTTTGGATTTTTGAAGGGTATACAAGATAACAAGGAGTTGGAAAGTATCAAGGCAAAGATAGATTCCAATGTGGCGAATAACTATAAGGATGCTGCACAGGAAGCATTGAAGTTGTATGAGAAAAGACTTGAAGAATTAGTGATAGAGGGAAAACTTCATGAGAAACAGAAGGCAAGGTATGAAACTTATTTAGCAGAGTATAGGGAGAAGATGAAAGAATTTACTCATAAGGACCAAAAGCCGTATTGGACATAGAAAATATAATTGTGATATACTCAGATTAATGTATTACAACAAAGGAGGAAAAGATTTATGCGTATCGCAGTAACTTATGAAAATGGAATGATTTTTCAGCATTTCGGTCATACTGAGCAGTTTAAGGTATATGATGTTGAGAATGGCAATATTGTAAAGGAAGAAGTAATTGGTAATAACGGTAGCGGTCATGGCGCATTAGCAACACTTCTTGCAGGACAGAAGGTAGATGTGTTGATTTGTGGCGGTATTGGCGGTGGTGCACAGATGGCACTTGCTGAGGCTGGTATCAAGTTATACGGTGGTGTATCAGGTGAGGCTGATGCGGCAGTGAAGGCACTTTTGGATAATAGCCTTGATTTCAATCCTGATGTAAAGTGCAACCATCATGGTGAAGGACATGAGCATCATGGTAATTGCGGCAGCGGCGGATGTGGTTCACACTCCTGCGGACATTAATGAGCAGGATAAGGTATAAGTGATATGGAGGTATAGCAATGGCAAACAAGTATGCAGGAACTAAGACAGAGAAAAATTTGTGGGAGGCATTTGCAGGAGAGTCTCAGGCAAGAAATAAGTACACTTATTTTGCATCTGTAGCAAAGAAAGCCGGTTATGAGCAGATTGCAGCATTGTTCTTACAGACAGCTGAGAATGAGAAAGAGCATGCAAAACTTTGGTTTAAGGCTCTTGGCGAGCTTGGCACAACAGAGGAGAATCTACTTCATGCAGCAGAGGGAGAAAATGCTGAGTGGACAGATATGTATGAGAGAATGGCTAAGGATGCAGAGGAAGAAGGCTTTCCGGAGCTTGCAGCACAGTTTAGAGGTGTAGCAGCGATTGAGAAGATGCATGAGGAAAGATATCGTGCATTGTTACACAACATCGAGGCTATGGAGGTATTCAAGAAGAGTGGTGTTACTATGTGGGAATGCCGCAACTGTGGTCATGTAGTGGTTGGTCTTGAGGCACCTGAGAAGTGTCCTGTATGCAATCATCCACAGGCATATTTTGAAGTTAGAAAAGAGAATTATTAATAGCAAAATGAATCAAGAGGGTCGGAGTTATATACTTCGGCCTTTTGTTGTCAAAAGAAAAACCATCTTGTTATTCCTACTTTAGAAGTTTATACTAAAATATATATAATTCAGATTATAGCCACAATGGAGGCAATATAGATGAACAGAGCTTGGTATAAATGTCGAAAGAGAATTTTTGAGGTAATAGAGGTTGGAAATGATTTAGACCGTGCCAGCCGTACCTATGATTTTGTAAATGCATTGGCGATTGTTTTGAACTTAATAGCCAGTATTATGTATACCTTTGACCATGTAAGAGTACAATATGAGTTTGTGCTTGTATTGGTTGAGGAGATTACGACAGCATTCTTTGGCATCGATTATGTTCTTAGAGTGCTTACGGCAAGATTTTTATTCAAGGATGCAGATGAATTATCGGCAGTAAGAAAGTATGTATTTTCGTTTACAGGATTAGTGGATTTACTGTCTTTTTTACCATACTATTTACCGATATTCTTTCCGGCAGGAACAGTTGCTTTCCGAATGATTCGTATTGTAAGAATCTTTCGTTTGTTTAGAATCAATGCATATCATGACTCGCTCAGTGTCATTACGCAGGTTATTAACGGAAAGCGTCAGCAGTTGATTTCTTCAGTATTTATTATTGTAGTGTTGATGATTGCGTCCAGCCTTTGTATGTATAGTCTGGAGCATGAGGCTCAGCCGGAGGTATTTTCCAATGCTTTTTCGGGGATATGGTGGGCTGCGTCCACGCTGCTGACGGTTGGATATGGTGATATTTATCCCGTAACAGTATTGGGAAAGATGTTTGGAATATTTATTGCATTTCTAGGAGTTGGTATTGTGGCAATTCCCACAGGTATTATCTCTGCGGGATTTGTTGACCAGTATTCCAATATTAAGAAGAGTACAGAGTATGGACATGAAGCAGATATGCGTTTTATAAGAATACATTTGAATATGAATGACTTATGGGTTGGTAAAAGGGTTGCAGACTTGGATTTACCGGAGGGAATTATTATAGCTATTGTCAAGAGAGAGGAAGAGTTATTGATTCCAAGGGGGGACATGGTATTAATGGAGGATGATACGGTAGTTCTGGGGGCTGAGCCATTTGATGAGAAGGATCATATCAACCTAAAGGAGATTATTTTACGAAAGCAGAATCCTTGGACGGGGTTAAAAATCCGGGATTTAAATATTTCCCGTCATTCCATTATTGTATTGGTAAAACGTCGTAATAAGGCATTAATTCCCAATGGAAATATGACCTTGTTGGAGGGTGACAGAGTCTTCATTTATACGAAGCTAGTATTATCTGATGCAAATGAGATAGAGATTTAACAATGTGAAGAAGCCCGCTGTTTAGCGAGCTTCTTTTTGGGCTTGGCACTTGCCAAAGGTTTCTAATATATTTCCTGAGGTATCAATCCATAGCTTGCATCCACAATCTGCATCTACTGATATGGTAAAACACCGATTGCTTCTTAAATCCGTGAAGGATACGGTATCGGCAAATCCCTCATTAATAAGGGTGTATACCGTGCAATCCTGATAGGCTGTAGCAGCAAATACGATATTAGGATTCGCATGATTGATGCGGTAGATTTCGTTATGGGCATTAGCCTTTGCTATTGCGTATTCATAGCAGGCGCATACAGCCTCTGTATTAGAAGATAGTTCTATAGGATAAGGGCAGTAGAGAATACTACCTTTGCCAATCGCATATTCCTTAATACAGTTGTCCGATGAATCGCCACAGCATAGCAGGTTGGAAATGTCACCATAACCCGATAGGGCTCTAAAGTCTAAGACATATTCTTTGTTGTCTAGAACGAGCTTCTCAAAGTTGCGAACCTTGCGGGTACGGTAGTCATCGTCAATAAGGCTGAGCTTAGCATCCTCTCCGAAGTAAGGAGTCTTATCAATACATCCGCTGATAAATAGAATTGTACCGTTTTGTACATATTCCAAAAGCTCCTGCCATGCCTCCTGACGTAGAGTCTGCATGGCGGGGAGTATAATCAGCTTAGGCTGACCGATGGTAGAAGCGTTTTCACTGCTCAACAAATGCTCAGGTAGGAAATCCGCCTGCTCCTTCATATGATAGTAGAGTGCCAGAATATGATTTCTGATTCCCTGCTGTGCAAGTTGATGGTCTACACTAAAATAATAGGAGGTATTATATACGGTTAATATCTTGGTCTTATTATCATCTCTGCCCTGCATAAGGTGCTGCATTTTCTTTTCTGCGTTCATTAATTCCACCGTTGCCTTTACGGATGGAGTAGGGGACATATCTGCACGATAAAGTCCAAGGGAATTTTCACTAAGCTCAAACATAAATGGGTCATCGTGAGCCTGCCACTGTACGAAGTTGCCAAACGAGTAGAGAAGCTTCCTGATTAACTTATCTGCCATATCTTCATCAGTGTGGCGTTTCCCCGCACAAATATCATCATATTTATACATACCAAGCTCTTGAGCAACACATAGCTTTCCTCGAACCTTGTTCATCAGATACTCATATATAATATCGGCGTTGCTGTGCCATTGGTGCCAGCATACCATATCAATATTGCCTGCCAATATTTCATCCTGCTGGGCTGGGATTCTAAGGGTTTCATCACGTCCCATAATGACAGTCATACCCGGTGCATATTTTTTGATATTTGCCCGTACCTGGGCCGTCCATGCAAGGAACTCGTCTCTTGCAAAGGAGAAGAAATCAGCAACAGGTGTGTAATTATAACGTTGCTCTGTTCTGTATAATCTTCGTGAGAAAAGAACAGTGTCCGGCATGGTAATATCCTCAAAGGATTTAATGGTAGAGGAGCTTTCTCCCCAAGCATTTCTAAGCGCTTGAAGGTTGTCTTTGTATTTGGCACGAAGCCATTCGCGATAGCGGATTAACTCGCCCGGCTCTTCAGAAGGCTTTCCGGGAGACCATGCGCCCTTAATGGAATAGGATGGTTCATTTACAATATCCAGAGTAACGTTTGGGTAACTGCAAAAGCTCTTAGCAAAGGACCGTACATAGGTCATACATTTTTCGCGCATGGTTTTATTATGTATTGGCGAAAGGGAGGTATCCCATTGATTCAGCATCACATTACCAAGGGCAAATTGCACGGTAAAGCCGTGTCTTGCAGCAAGGATAAAGTAGGTCTGTAAGGCACGCATACCTCGTATGCTTATGCTGCCGTCCTCTTCATAAAATTCGGCAATATAGGTCCAGTTACCGCTTCTTAGGACATTAAAGCCAAGTCCGGCAAGCTGTGTCATTTCTTTGTTACACAGCCATGTATTCATATTGTAAAAGCATTCTCTGTAGACATCCGTAACAAAATAGGTTGTACCAAGGATTGCCGTGGTTTTGCCGTCAACCAGGCAATAATCAGTAGAAATGGATTCGTCTATATACATAGGTTTAAATCTCGCCAATTCCTGAGTGATTTCATCATCGGATATGACAAGAAATCCTGTTGTCTGTTTGGCTAAAGTAATATTGTCGACGCTGACTTTAACATTTACCTGATAAAGAGAAGAGGTAGTCAGTTCAGGTGTAATAGTATCGTCGTAAGGAAGTGTAATCTCTCTATATTCAGCAAAGCATAAAGTGCCCTTTTCATTAAAAACAGAAATGTCTAAGGATAATGGTTTATCTGTTCGTAGATTTAGTGGCTTTATAGAAATGCTGATTGGCTTTGCTTCATCAGGATGAAATCGTGCAAATGCAGCGTCTGTTTCAAGAAGTATATTGCCTGTTAACTCTCGTTTTACAATATCGAGGAAAAGAGTATTCCAGTAGGAATCCTGTAATAAATCTATCTGAAAGTCAAACATAAAACAGGTCATACTGCCCTTATCATGACTAACAACTCTGATAATTGGCGCAGCAATGAGCTGCTCATCTTTATCATACGCATCGAGAATATGTTCAAGATAGCCGTTACGAATAAGAGTTCCCTGCGAATTACGTTCGCATAGATGATATACAGCACCGTGCAGCCCTGTTAAGGAGATATCCATTCTATTTCCGTTGGAATCCACTACATATGCACTGTTTTCTGTAATTGGATGAAAATCATCAATGACTTCAAGACTGCGTAGAGCGCGGTGGTTGATGGTTTGATTCGTTGGATTCATCGTAAAGGGTGTTGGGGAAAGATTGATTATATTTCCGCCTTTGGTGAAATAATCAACAATGACATCCATAGCTTCTTCCGGATAGAAGCTTTCCATTGTGTTAATAAGAACCGTGATATCCTGAAGATTTTCTGTGTGCAGGCTGTCGGCACAAATACAAGAACTAGCTATATTTTGTTCAGATAATAGCTTCGCTATATGTTCATAATCTAAAGTAGTTTGTTTACGATAAAGAATACCAATCATAACTGAGCCCCTTTCATAAAAGATATTACTACTATAATACCATGTTATTAAAATAATAACATGGAAACTATTGTATAGTCATCTTTATTAAAAGAGGAAGCGTTGATTTTCTATTACATCAGTAAAGTATAAATACCTTCTTATTTGCAGATACTATATGTGTAGTCGGCATAAATGCTTATATGACGATTATCTAAATGGTATGAGGTAAATGAGGAGGTATTTTCATGATAAAATTATCAGAAAAGGAATTAGCTACAATCAAATCCTTACTTTCAGAGGAAGAGCTTTTAGTAAAGAAGTATCAGATGCTTGCCCAGCAGGCTGAGACTGAAGAGTTAAGAAGTAAGATGCAGAGTATTTCCGAGAAGCATCAGGGACATTTTAACGAGCTTTATTCGAAGTTATCATAAGGAGGTAAGAATATGCAGGGAATTTATACAGAGAAGGAAATTTTAGGTGATGCGTTAGCTACACAGAAGGCATCAACTGCAGAGTTTAATACTGCTGCAAATGAGTGTGTGCATGAGGATGTGAGAAAAACAATGCTTCATATTTTAAATCAGGAGCATGAGATTCAGCAGGATGTGTTTCAGATGATGCATACAAAGGGCTTATATCCGACACCAATGGCAGAGGATAGAAAACTTCAGGAAGTAAAGCAGCAGTTTAGCCAGAGTGCGAAGTAAGAAATAAAAAGAAACCTTGGAGTTGGTGTTGAAGCCATACTCCAAGGTTTTGTTTATTTGTTCTTCTTTTCGCCAAATGCAAAGATAGCAATCAGACAGCTGATGAGTAACATATACGGATAAAACAGATTTGGCATGATATCAAAAGCTGACAGCTCACAACCAAGCTCTGTGGCAGCAGAAATGGCTACTAACATCTGTGCACCATATGGAATGATACCTTGGAAGATACAAGAGAAGGTATCCAGTATGGAAGCGGCATTCTTTGGTGAGATGTCATATTCTTCTGAAATTTCTTTGGCAATAGGATTTGCCATAACAATGGCAACTGTATTATTGGCAGTAGCAATGTCCATAGCACCAACCAGAAGGCCCATACCAAGCTTTCCGCCTTTGGTGTTTTTAAATACATGTCTGATAAAGGAAAGAATTGCCTGAAATCCGCCATATTCACGGATTAGTGCGCAGATAGCAGATACAAGAATTGTAACCATGATGGTTTCATACATACCTGATACACCTGAGCCCATATTGGCAAGTAAATCTGTAGGTGCAGTTGCCTGAGTAACTAACATAATAAAAGCACCTGAGGCAATACCGATTAACAGAACAATAAATACATTGATACCGATAATACCACCGATGAGAACTAAGATATAAGGTACAATCTGTACGAGATTATAGGATAAATCTACAGTGTTTGTAACCTCCTTACCAAGTGACAGCACCAGTATAATGACAAGACTGGCTAAAGCAGCGGGAAGAGCAATTAAAAAATTAGCTTTAAATTTGTCCTTCATCTCACATCCCTGTCCATTGCAGGCTGCAATGGTAGTATCTGAAATAAAGGAAAGATTATCACCAAACATAGCGCCACTAATAACAGTACCAACACATAAAGCAGGTGCAAAGCCTGAAGCGTTAGCTACAGCAATGGAAATTGGTGTAATCAATGTAATCGTACCAACGGAAGTACCCATGGCAAGAGATACGAAGCAACTGACAATAAATAAAACCAAAACAGCAAACTGTGCAGGAAAAATGGATAACAGGAAATAAAGGAAAGATTATCACCAAACATAGCGCCACTAATAACAGTACCAACACATAAAGCAGGTGCAAAGCCTGAAGCGTTAGCTACAGCAATGGAAATTGGTGTAATCAA
>JAZNMO010000084.1:0-12791 GCA_045579665.1 Lachnospiraceae bacterium | reverse complement strand
GCTATGGTATTGATGAAGAATATAGAGGACATCATTATGCGGCAAAGGCCTGTAGACTACTATTTCAGCAGGCAAAGAAGCATGAGTTGGACTATGTGATTATCACTTGTGTACCTGAAAATATAGCATCTGCAAGAACCTGTGAGCTGGCGGGTGGAAAATTCTTAGAGATAGCGGATATTCCTGAGGACAATGAAATGTACGAAGAAGGAAAACGACAGGTAAAAATATATCGATTTGATATGGAGAGATAGGATGAAGATTAATGTATATTCCCTAATAGAAGGAGCAAAAAAAGCAAAAGGATTAACTGTAATCATAGATGTATTTCGAGCTTTTTCCTTGGAATGCTACTTATATGACATGGGTGTCAGTGTGATAAGACCTGTAGGTAGTATTGAGGATGCGGTAAAGCTGCATGAAGAGATGCCCAACAGCCTGTTAATTGGTGAGAGAAAAGGGAAAAAGATAGAAGGCTTTGACTTTGGTAATTCACCCTCTTCTGTTTCAAGAGAGTTGGTAGAGGGTAAGACCATTATACATACGACCAGTGCAGGAACGCAGGGAATTGTAAATGCAACGGGGGCTAGTGAGGTTATTACAGGAAGTCTAGTCAATGCCAGAGCGATTGCAAAGTACATTATGGAAAAACAGCCAGAGGAAGTTTCCTTGGTATGCATGGGAAATAATGGTACAAGACCAGCAGCTGAGGATGAGCTGTGTGCTGAGTATATCAAGAGTATTTTAGAAGGAAAAGAGCTTGTTGATATGGAGCAGAGAGTTGCAAACTTGCAATATCATGGTGGTGAGCATTTCTTTAACAAGGATACACAGGAAATTTTCCCGGAACCGGACTTTTGGTTATGTATTAAATACAATAAGTTTCCATTTGTTATTCAGATAGAAAAAGATGAGATGGGCTTTATCGCTAGGAGGAAGGACTTATGAAAAGAGTAAAGCAGCTATTGTGTGTAATGTTATTGCTTATATTGATTGTAACACCTATGAGTGTATCGGCAGACATTGGGCCCAAGCCTTCTGTAAAGGTTGAATTTGTCGGACTAGAAGAGGAAGAGTACTATGTGACATTGTTGTCAGAATATGAGTCCACGGGTCCATGGAGTGTGAACGATTCATATTATGATTATATGGGGGACGAGGCCGTCTTTCAGAAGTTTGCAGAGTATGAGGATGTAGATGGATATTATTTTATAAGCTATATGGAAGAGTGTTCTGAGGATGATATCTTTGAGTGGAATTATTATCCTCCACAGAAATTTAAGATTTTGATTTATTTACCTCAGTATGATAAGTTCATAATTGATGAGCAGATATGTGAGAGGTATGCGTTTGATTCTTATTTTACAGTTGATGTATCTGATGGAAATAGTACGGTAAGCATTGATAAAACAGAGAATGAAGAAGGTACATCAAGCGAAGAGTATACGATAAATGAGGAAAGTTTGGAGAATTTTGAATTAGAAATAGAAGAAACCTATGACTTTTCTATGGAAATAGTATCACTTATAGTTAGAATCGTACTTACGATTGTCGTAGAGTTATTAATTGCTTTATTTTTCTACAGAAGAGATACAAAAGCGATTACAGTCATTGTATTAGCGAATATGGCAACGCAGATTGTATTAAATATATTACTAAATGTGATTAATTACAATAGTGGTCATTACGCATTTGTATTCCATTATATCTGGATGGAAATTGTTGTATTTGTGGTAGAAGCAATTATTTATACTAAGATGATAGGGCGAGAGAACAAAGAAACGGGTAAAAAGTATCATCCATGGGCTTATGCAGTAGTAGCAAATCTGATTTCAGTTATTGTAGGAATATGGATAGCAAGGGTAATTCCAGGAATTTTTTAGGTTGCAAAAAGGTTAATTTTACAATTAAAGTCGGGGCGTAAAAAGGTCATGTACGATAACAAGTACATGACCTTTGTTATCATGATAGTGGGAGTGATAAAAGGAAAGGAAGATGTGTATGACGGAACTAAAGCGTGCACAGCAGGTAATTGCTGTAGATTTTGATGGAACCTTGAGTTTAGGACAGTGGCCGGAGACAGGACCAGCAAATCATGAGTTAATTCGTTTTTTGAAATTAAGAAAAGCAGCTGGAGATAAATTAATTCTATGGACGTGTCGAGAGGGAAGTGCATTGCAGAATGCGGTAGCATGGTGCGAATCAGAAGGATTACACTTTGATGCCGTAAATGATAATCTACCTGATGTAATCGAATACTATGGAACAAACAGTCGAAAAATTAGTTGTGATTATTACATAGATGACAGAGCGGTGCTTGTGGAGGCATGGAATAGGATATGACTTGCAAATATATTATGTTAACCATATAATACTTCTTATAGCGTACTTTAGGAGGAAACATATGGCTAAGAAGCAACTTACAAAAGAAAAGAAAAGATATGAAACCGATTTATGGATTATTTTAATTACAATAGCAGCAGTATTTTTAGGCTATGTATTCTTTGAAGATTCACTAATGCAGTTTGTAAAGAATGATGATAATTCGATTATATTACGATTATTGTTAAATGCAGCGTTACAGTTTGGTATGGCAGGATTAGGAATAACAATTGTATGTATTTTGCGTAAAGAAAAGTTTTCACAGTTTGGTCTGGTAAAGAAGAATGCATTAAAAGCAATTGTCGGTACAGTATTATGCTTTACACCTGATATTATCTGTGTGTTTTTGTCCGGTCAGTTTGAAGGATATTGTCCATTCAGTGTAATGCTTTTTGATGATGTATTGGCAGCAGGATTCCCGATTAATGTTTTGGGAATTGCTGTAATTGCAATTGCATGGGGTTTCTTTGAAGGATTCAATTATGCAGTCATTGCAGATAAGATTAATTTAGCCAATCCGCCTAAGAATATGTGGTTGGATATGGGAGCAATTACTTGCGCAGTAATTTGTATTCTTGTTCATCCGATGAGTACATCTTTCTGGGGAATTGTAGACATCATTACAACCTTTATTGCCATTTATGGTATGTTGATTATTAAAAGAAAAACCAATAATGCATGGGGATGTGTATTTGCTTTCTGTTTTATCTGGAATGCATTATAGGTGTGAAAACCTTGAAAATACGGTGCTTTTTCGGATGTTAATTCCCGTTGCTTGTGGTAACGAGAGGTTTTGATGTAATGTTAAGGCATCAAAACACGGGGAGGAACAAAAGATGTTCAATGAAAATTTAAAAACAATTAGAAAAGAAAAAGGATTCTCACAGGAGCAGTTAGCAGTTCGATTAAATGTAGTCCGTCAGACGGTTTCTAAATGGGAAAAGGGACTTTCTGTACCGGATGCAGAGCTATTGATTCAGCTTGCAGAGGTGCTTAATGTAGAGGTAAGTGATTTGCTCGGAAAGAAGATAGAAGTGAAGGAATCCGAGGAACAAATTGACGTAGTGGCAGCAGAGCTTGCAAAGCTAAATGAACTGTTGGTGGTTTATGCTGAAAAAGCTTCTTCCATGAAGACAAAGATTAAAAAGTGGGCTGGTACCATTTTGATTATTATTATTTGCTTGGCAATCTATGAGTCTTGGAATGAGATGTTCTATGAATTTGGACAGAATTTGTATCACATGTTAAATGACTAAAAGAAGCTCGGAACGCAGTATTTTAGCCCATTGCAACTATTAGTTGACAGACTTCAACAACTGGTTGGTAGAGTGTTTGCTGGTACTTAGATAAGATATAGTCAAAATTATTTAGGAGGATTTTGGTTATGACAATTTCAGATAAGATTCAGGAGTTAAGAAAGCAGAATGGCTTGTCGCAGGAGCAGCTAGCGGAGAGGATGGGCGTTTCGAGACAGGCGGTTTCCAAGTGGGAGAGCGGGCTTTGCGCACCTGATATTGAAAAGATTATTGCTCTGAGCGAATTATTTGAAGTATCAACAGATTACTTGATTAAGGGTGTAGAGGCAGAGACCTTGAAAGAGAAGACAGTACAAATTACGAATGTGTTTCAAAGTCCGACAGTAAAAAAATATGCATGGTTGCTCGTTATTCCAATGGGGTTCATATTGTGTTATATCATATGGCAAATGGGGCAGGAAATAGGTGATGATATAGGAGAGTTTATCTATCATCTAAAGAATTAAGTAGGATTATGAGAAAGCTAGAACCAACAGAGTGTGCGATTTGGAAATAGACAAAACCTTCACCTTCCGATATAATCATTTGGTATGAGTATGCGATATGAGAGGTTTAGATATGGAAATACTGAGTGAAAAAGATAAGAAAAAACAATTAGTTATCAGCTATACGGCATTTATTTTAAATGGTATGCTGGCGCTTTCGATTGGCGCATTGTTGCCATTTATCAGAGAGGCAAGAGGCTTGGAGTATGCCTTTAGCGGGATGCTGGTAAGCTTACATTCTGTAGGAAATCTGCTTTCGAGCTTCTTTGCAGGAGCCTTGGCAGTGCGTATTGGCAGGAAGAAGAGTATCCTGATATTCAATGCCTGTTATGCGATTTCGTTTTTCATTATTTTGGTAAGTGGTAATACGGCGTGCCTTATCATTGCATTCCTAATGACAGGTTTGGCAAGAGGAGCATCAAGTAACTTCTGTAATGCAGTAGTAAATAATTTAGCCCCGGGCAAGGCTGCAATTATCAATGGATTGCATGCGATGTTCTCTGTGGGAGCATTTGCATTCCCGATTATTCTGATGTTTATTACAGCCAATGGTGATGCGAACTGGATATATGCCTGTGCAGTGATGATGGTAGCAGGTATTATCTGTTGGTTATTATATTTGAGTATTCCAATCAAGGAAGAGAAGCTGGAGAAGCAGGACAAGGGTAGTAATTATGGATTCTTTAATGAGCCGATTTTCTATCTTGTTATAGTGACTATGTTCTTCTACCTCTGCGCAGAGCAGGGAGTAATCGGCTGGCTGGTTACATATTTTAAGGATACAGGACTCATGAGTGCATCCTTGGCACAGCTTATGGCAAGTGTGCAGTGGATTATGATTCTGCTTGGAAGACTTACTACAGCGGGATTATCAGGTAAGGTGAGCAAGAATAAGCTTCTTCCGATTATGGGTATTGGTTTAGTTGTGTTCTATCTGTTGCTTTTAAAGAGTACAACACCGACTTGGATTGTGATTGGTATTGTAGGATTTGGCTTTAGTATGGCAGGTATTTATCCGACTACCGTGTCTTACGCAGGTAATTTAATTCAGAAGTATCCGCTTGCATGGAGTTTTGTTCTTACGATTGCAAGTATCGGTTCTATCGCAATGCCGTCAGTAATTGGTGCTATCGCAGATTCAGCTGGAATCTTAGCAGGTATGACATCTGTGGCGGCGGTGGTATTAATAGATTTAGGATGTATTTTTGCATTAACTACATATGACAAAAAGAATGGGGCTGTAAAAAAAGTCCCATAAAAGAAAAATCGCTGAGGTCGTGAGACCACAGCGATTTTTTGGTATACTCTCTTTATGCTACTAAAAAAAATATCCAATAGCAATTATACAATAAGACAGCTAAAATTGCCATTGGATATCGAAAGAATTATTGATATTTCTGATTCGGTTTTTAGTTTTAGCGAAATCGTGGATTGTATTGACTTTAATTCATACTTTGCAGTTGAGGAGAGCAAAACAGGTCGCCCAAGATATAATCCAACGGTTATGCTAAAGATTGTTCTGTTTTCTTTCATGGAAAATGGCTATCTTTCATTAAGAAACATAGAAAAGTCGTGTAAAACAGATATCAGATATATGTGGCTCTTGGATGGTATGGCTGCGCCTACATTTGCCACGTTTGGAAACTTCATAAGAAATGAACTAACAGCTTCGATTGAGGATATCTTTCTTGCAATCAATCAGGTGATTTTTGAAAAAGATAAGGTTGACCTCGAACATACCTATATCGATGGTACGAAAATAGAAGCCAATGCCAACAAATACACTTGGGTATGGAAAAATTCATGTATGGTAAATCGGGATAAAGTATTCGTCAAAATAACTGACTTGCTTAATGAAATCAATAATGATGAACTTGCAGTGTTGTCTGTAAAGTTTGAAACAAGAACAGAGTATGCGATTGAATATGTTGATTTTATTCTGCAAAAATATGCCAAACTGTACAACTTAAATCCTGCTGAGTTTGTGTCAGGAAAAGGTCATCGTCGAAGTATTCAACAAAAAAGATACCAAACATTGGAAGAATACAGAAATCGCCTTGTCACTTATGCAAAGCATATCGAAATATGTGGAGATACAAGAAACAGTTATTCGAAAACAGATCACGATGCAACATTTATGCGCATAAAAAGAGATTACATGGGAAATGACCAGTTGCTTCCAGCGTATAACTTACAAGCAGCGATATGTGATGAATATATAGCGGTAATTGATGTAAAACAGTATGCATCTGACATGGAATGTTTCGTGCCTTTAATGGAAAAGTTTAAAGAGCTTTATGGACACTATCCCAAATATCCGATTGCAGATGCAGGATATGGCTCTTTTAATAATTATCTGTTCTGTCAGGAGCATGGCATGGAAAAATTCATGAAGTTTACTATGTTCGAAAAAGAAACAAAGAACAAAAAATATCAGAATAACCCTTATCGTTCGGTGAATTTTAAAAGAGATGAAGCAGGAAATCTGGTATGCCCTAACAACCAGAAATTCGTTTTCAAGTATACCAAAGCCGTTCGCGGAAACAAATATGGAAGAACAGAAGAAATCTATGAGTGTGAAAGCTGCGAGAATTGCGAATACAAAGAAAAGTGTTGTCCTCGTGCCAAAGGAAACAGAACCATACAAATGAATCGTGAATTAACTCAGATGCATGAAGAAGTCATAGATAACCTTTGCTCTATACATGGTGCGTTACTTTGTATGAATCGAAGTATTCAAGCAGAAGGAACCTTCGGTGCAATTAAATGGAATCGCTCATATAAAAGAGCATTTAGAAGAGGATTAGAAAGTGTCTTTTTAGAATTCTATTTAATATCTATAGGTTTTAACCTTTATAAATACCATCAGAAAAGCAAAAGGCTTGCCAATAGTGCATAAATTTCTGGTGAATTTCAGAATAGATATATCACGTAGAAGGCGTGGTTTATTTTGTGTACTCAAAAATCATTCATTTTAAAGGAAAATACTTAAAATCAAAAGAATCCGACTGCCATCATAAAGATGGTGGTCGGATTCTTCCTTTTTAGAGAGTTATTTTACACTCCCATTAACATTTATTTCTGATTTACTGTTTCTTCAATTAACTCAATAATTGTATTCACAGGATTCTTCTGTACACTTGCCTGCATTGCCTCGATGTAGGAATGTCTGGTAAAGTACAGCTCATGAACCTTTTCTGTCAGAGACTTGGCTGTCAGGTCATCTTCATCACATACCATGGAGAAACCTTGTGCCTCGAAGCTCTTTGCATTCAATATCTGGTCGCCTCGGCTGCTCTTAGCAGGAAGTGGAATCAAAAGAGAAGGCTTTTTTAGTGCCAATAACTCGCAAATTACATTAGCACCTGCTCTGGAGATAACGATATCTGCCATAGCAAAGAGGTCCTTTAAATCATCTTTTACATATTCAAACTGCTTATATCCGACTTTATTTAATAAGAGATTATCCACCTTATCCTTGCCACATACATGAACAATCTGGAAATCCTCTAACAGCTCAGGAAGAGCCTCGCGAACCAGCTGATTGACACCTGTTGCACCAAGACTTCCGCCAATTACCATGACGATTGGTTTCCCTGAATTAAACTCGCATTTCTCAAGAGCGCGGAACTTATTACCCTGTGTCAGTTCCTCTCGCATTGGGGAGCCTGTCAGTACTGCCTTGTCTGCAGGAAGCTCGTGCAAGGTTTCTGGGAAATTACAGCACACCTTGGTAGCAACCGGAATACAAAGCTTATTGGCAAGTCCAGGAGTCATATCTGACTCATGGATAATGCAGGGAATCTTTAATGCAGCTGCAGCACGTACTACAGGTACGCTGACAAATCCGCCTTTACTAAATACAATGTCCGGCTTTAATGTCTTCAAAATTTTCTTTGCCTCAGAAAATCCCTTTAATACACGGAAAGGATCTGAGAAATTCTTTACATCAAAATATCTTCTCAGCTTACCGGTAGAGATACCGTAGTATGGAATCTGATAATCTTCAATCAGCTTCTTCTCGATTCCGTCATAG
Source organism: Lachnospiraceae bacterium (assembly GCA_045579665.1). Lineage (GTDB taxonomy): Bacteria > Bacillota > Clostridia > Lachnospirales > Lachnospiraceae > COE1. Next base: position 4,572 of record JAZNMO010000084.1, on the reverse strand, counting down.
GAGCCGATATAATGTATGTCATAACCAAGCTCTCTAAGCTTAGGAAATAGCGCAATGTTTGGTGTTACATGTCCGGCAGTACCGCCACCTGTAAATACAATTCGCTTCATAGTGAAATCTCCGTTCTTTCAATTCATAATGCAAGATTAATTTGCTGCCTGATACTGTTTTAATGCAGTAGCCAACTGGTCCGGACAAGAAGTATTCTTGAAACCACATCGAATACCCTCTAATCTTTCAATAACTTCTTCTATCTTCATGCCTTCTACAAGCTTACCGATTCCCTGAAGATTACCATTGCAGCCGCCTGTAAATACAACAGAACGTACAATACCGTCTTCTACTTCAAAATCAATCATACTTGAGCAGGTTCCGCTTGTCTTGTATTTCATAAAATCAATCCTTTCAAATTCATATGTAACATATCACATTTAAACATTATATGAATTATAGCAAAAAAAAGAAAGTGCTAAAAGGAATATTTTTCATTTCATTTGTTGCTAACAGATGAGAAAAGTGTTGTATTAGCAAATACTCTGTATAAAGAGCGTAGGATTTGCTTCGTTTTGCAGGAATTTGACGAACGATTCTCATTGAGAAGCAAAAGGGGCTTGGCTATAATTTAGATAAATCGTAGACAATAGGAGGGACGCAAAATGAGTTTTTTGGATCAACGCTTTTTGATGATAACAACAATTATTTTAATGCTTTTAGGAGTATTATTTCAGGTTTCCATAGGAATTATTTATCAAAGGCTGATACAAGCAACGGATACTGTATTGGGAGCAGACAGCAATTTGTTAAAACAGAGTAAGCTAAAATTTATTCAGGCGTATCAGCTCAATGGAGGTGTGTCTAACATTTCTGTTTTTGTGGATAAGTTTTTGAATCGGCTCAGATTTGGTGGAATGAGCATGGGTTTTATCAGTCAGTTATCTAAGCAATTGGTGATGGCAGGTGTGCTGGTAGCCGGTTTTGGCGTATGTAAGGGGATTATAGATGGTGTAAGGCTGTCGTCTTTATTGCCATTTTATATTATTGTTTTGTTTGGCATGTACCTGTTCTTTAGTATTTCTTCTATTGTAGATGCATCTGGCAGACGTAAGGTGTTGAAGGTGAATCTGACAGATTATTTAGAAAATCATATAGCGGAGAGATTAAATCGTGGGATGGAAATCAAGGAACGTCTTCAGGAAGAAGACAAAAAGTCGGCATTGCCCCAGACCGAGGCGAAAATGGGTGGTTTTTCGAAGGAGGATGCGTTAGAATTAGAAGAGCTGTTACGTTCGTTTATGGTATAATGTCGTCAGACATTATACAGGCCGAATGGCCATAGACCCTGCCGTAATCACGAAGTGATTATGGCATAGCAAAAAACTGGCTATTGCTTGAATTATGCCAAAATTGATAGTATAATTTTACCGTGTGAAATTATGAATTATAATATCAGGAGGATAAAATCATGGTAACATGGAAAAATTTAGATGCTATGGATTCTTATCAAGAGCTTGCAAAGATAACACCTGTAGAGCTTACTAAGGTCATGACAGGTGAAAGCGGAGCAGAGCGTGTAAAGAAGTACAGTGTGCCTATGGCGGCAGGACTTGCTTTCAATTATGCGTCAAAGCAGGTGGATGACAAGGTGTTAGAGACACTTGCAAAGTTAGCAGATGATACACAGCTTATCGAGAAGTTTGAAGCACTCTATAACGGTGAGGTAATCAATACCGGTGAGAAGCGTATGGTTCTTCATCATATGACTCGTGGTCAGTTAGGTAATGCGGTGGTAGCAGATGGTGCAGATAAGCGTACATTTTATATAGAGCAACAGAAGAGAATCGCTGATTTAGCGAATAAAGTTCACAACGGTGAGATTACGAATGCAGCAGGTGAGAAATTCACAACAGTTGTACAGATTGGTATCGGTGGAAGTGACCTTGGTCCTCGTGCTATGTATCTTGCACTTGAGAACTGGGCAAAGGTAAATAACACATTTAAGATGGAAGCAAAGTTCATCAGTAACGTAGACCCTGATGATGCAGCAGGTGTATTAAATACAATTGATGTTGCGCACTCTCTTTTTGTACTTGTATCTAAGTCAGGTACAACACTTGAGACATTGACAAATGAGTCTTTTGTAAAGGATGCATTAAAGAACGCAGGTTTAGACGCTTCTAAGCATATGATTGCAGTTACAAGTGAGACTTCTCCACTAGCAAAGAGCGATGATTATTTAGCGGCATTCTTTATGGATGATTATATTGGTGGTCGTTATTCATCTACATCAGCAGTAGGTGGCGCAGTATTATCATTGGCATTTGGCCCTGAAGTATTTGCACAGTTTTTAGACGGAGCGGCAGCAGCAGATACAACAGCTAAGAATAAGAATATATTAGAGAACCCTGCTTTATTAGACGCATTGATTGGTGTATATGAGCGTAATGTGTTAGGTTATCCTACTACAGCAGTGCTTCCATATTCGCAGGCTCTTAGTCGTTTTCCTGCACATTTACAGCAGCTTGATATGGAGTCAAATGGTAAGTCGGTAAATCGTTTTGGCGAGCCAATCAATTATGTAACAGGTCCGGTAATCTTTGGTGAGCCGGGAACAAATGGTCAGCACTCATTCTATCAGCTTCTTCATCAGGGAACGGATATTGTGCCTCTTCAGTTTGTTGGCTTTAAGAACAGCCAGATGGGTAGAGATGTAGTGATTGAGGATAGCACAAGCCAGCAGAAGTTATGTGCAAATGTAGCAGCTCAGATTGTCGCTTTTGCATGTGGTAAGGAAGATGCAGATCGCAATAAGAACTTTGAAGGTGGTCGTCCATCAAGCATTATTATTGGTGAACAGCTGAATCCACAGTCACTTGGTGCATTGTTATCACACTTCGAGAACAAGGTAATGTTCCAGGGCTTTGTATGGAATATTAACAGCTTTGACCAGGAAGGGGTACAGCTTGGTAAGGTATTAGCTAAGCGTGTACTTGCACATGAGACAGACGGTGCATTAAAGGTGTATAGTGATTTATTAAATATCTAATTAGATTATAAGCGTGATGAAAAAGAGTTCGCATATTGGCGGACTCTTTTTCTGTTGGTCATTTTTGTTCCGAAATAGACCTAGTCATAAGAGTCGTTAATGGTGTACAATGTTTACATAAGACAAATATATTAACAGGAGGGAATACCAAGGTATGAAAATCGTAGTTTTGGAAAAGGTTAGTTTGGGATTAGATGTTGATATTTCTTTTTATGAGGAGTTTGGAGAAGTAGTTTACTACGATAATACGACTGCTGATGAGGTAGCAGACAGAGTATCGGATGCAGAGATTATTATCGCAAACAAAGCACCGTTAAATGCTAATACACTTGCAGGTGCAAAGGCACTCAAAATTATTTGTGAAACGGCAACAGGATACAATAATGTAGATTTAGATTTTTGTAAGGAAAAAGGAATCCGTGTAACTAATGTAAAAGGTTATTCTACACCTATCGTGGCACAGCATACCTTTGCAATGGCACTCTATTTATTAGAGAAGCTTCCTGTTTTTGATACCTATGTAAAGGGTGGCGAATATGCAAAGTGTCCTATCTTTACCTGTTTTGAGCCATATTTTACAGAGCTTGAAGGCAAGACATGGGGAATCATTGGATTAGGAAACATCGGCAGAAAGGTAGCAGAGATTGCTAAGGTATTTGGTTGCCGTGTCATTTTCTATTCCGCATCAGGACAGAATACAACAACTGATTATGAGAGAGTAGATTTTGATACTTTGCTTGCGGAGTCTGATATTTTATCACTCCACTGTCCTCTGACAGATAGAACGCAGAATATTATGAATGCCCAAGCCTTTGCAAAGATGAAAAAGACAGCGATATTAATTAATGTTGCAAGAGGACCTGTCGTGGACGAGCAGGCCTTATATGAAGCACTTACTACAGGGCAGATTGCGGCAGCAGGCTTAGATGTACTTGTGAAGGAGCCAATTGCAGCAGATAATCCACTTGCAAAGATACAGGATAGCACTAAGCTTATTATCACACCGCATATGGCATGGGGCAGCCACGAGGCAAGAAGCCGTTGTGCTAAGGAGGTATATCTCAATATCAGGAGCTTCCTTGCAGGTGAAGAGAGAAATATTATCGTATAAAATGCCCAAAATATTGGCATTCACACAGTAAATAGAGCATAAAAAACTCCGCATCACACGGAGTTTTTTATTGTCCAAATTCAGGTTTGTCGAGTTCTCTCGGCACCACCCTAACAGGTTTCATTCGAAAGCGAGAGCTCCGGGCTAAGAGTTTCTAGGTGCTTTTATTTAAGTGTTTTAAGACGTACGGAATCGGCGGCGATTCGCCATTCTTGGCTCAAATTGCCGCTTGGATGAAGGCGGCAGGCACATAGTGAGGCACGGACGCCGAATATGTGCCGGTTGCGTATGTCTTAGACCTCCTAAATAAAAACGCTTAGAAAAACTTTACTCGTAGCGTCTACTTTTGCGTTAAACCATAGACCATTTCGTGGAGAAGGGCAGAGTACCGTCCGTTAACTCGACAAACCCGAATTTG
>JAZNMO010000083.1:0-2615 GCA_045579665.1 Lachnospiraceae bacterium | reverse complement strand
ATATCTTAACTATCTGCCTGTCACCTGATAATTTATATAATTTCTTCTGCCAATCCAAATCAATACAATAATAACTGACACATATAAAATCGGTGCAAACTGCCATGTAGTAAGCTCTATTCCCAAAATGGATACCAAACGCATATCAATAAAACCTTCATCTATTTTAAGAAGATTAATCGGCAGATAATTCCATAACTGCGAAATCAATCCCCAGGATACCGGCATTGGAATCATTCTTGCCCCAAATAATATCCCAATCACAATTGCCATTGCTCCGACACTGTTCTTTAGTAGCTCTGCTAGTACCATTGTAAAGATTGCGGTCATAATAGAAGATAAAAGTAATAGCGCCATAAGGATTAAAACAGTCTCTCCTACTGTTATATCATAGGAATAGAAATTTACCAAAGCTACCTGTATTGACGCCTGAAAGCCCTCTATTCCATAACTAAAGAAATTGCCCGCTACCGTTACAGCGATAAATAACAAATTTCCTACAAAGGTTACTATACTTCCTGCTATTATCTTTACTGCATAAAGCTTTCCTCTTCCATATCGACTACACAGGATTAACTGGTCTGTCTTTCTACTATGCTCCTCTCCAAACACATTCACCATGGCAATCGAGATAAAGAATGTAAATATAAGACAAATCATATAGCCACCATGCATACCAGCTAAGTACTCATACGCCGTAGCATATTGATAGGTAAATGGCTTCTCTACTTCCGCTTCTCTAGCCTGCCAATATGCCTGCTCTTTCTCGCTGAGCTCATAATACTCCCATGTGGATTCCAGATCCGCTTTTCGTGATTCATACAACGCTTCCTCTGTCAAGGTGCCTGCAAGTAATGACTTCTTAAGTCCCCACATGCTGATTCTTTCGTCCAGTCCCGCATACTTACGTACTTCTTCTTGATATTCTTCCAAGAAACGATATCTGCTATCCTCCCAATCCACTTTTGTATAAGCTTCTTTCATCTCTGATAGCAATTCATCATCTATCACTCTACCTGATAATTCGATACCGTTTGTCCTATCAATCTTATTTCTTTCCATATGCGTTTCTAAAAACTCATCATTCACATAGGTAGTGCCAATACTTCCTGCAAATGCAAGAATTACCTGCAATGCAAAAAGAATAACAAACGCAATGACTGTACTTTTCTTTTTTACAATCTTTCTAATTTCAAAATTTAATAATATTCTCACTTCCTACTTCTCCTATCTTCCAGATACCTGATAGCGCTTATAACATCTGTTTACAATCACAATTAACACAAGGCTGATCAGTAGATAGAGAATCAGTCCGCTCTGATAATTTGTGAAAAACAGATTTCCTATCTGTGTCAAACGATAATCTGCCGCATTTTCACCACTTAATAACCGAATCGGTATCAGATTATATAATTGTGAAAAAGCTCTATGCTCATATGGAACATTAAATAGTAATGTAAAATATACTGCCCCAAGCATAATACCCATTACCACGACACCGTTTTTGAGGATTTCTGATAATGACATGACAATCACGCTATATAAAATACTGCTTGCCAAAAAGATTATGCTTCTAATCAGCACCATCTGTCCCATCGTCATGCTCCTTGCGCAATTGGGGAAGGCTATCTGAAATGCAACATCAAATCCTTCCGCACCGTATATGCCTAAAGCACATATCACCATAAATCCCAAAAAGATGATTCCACATCCCAAACCAAAGGTAGCGCCTGCTGCCAACTTAGCATACTGCAAGACACTGTTTCCATGCTTACTACATAGAATTAACTGGTCTGTTTTTCTACTATGCTCCTCTGAAAAAACATTTGCCAAACATATCCCTATCGTTAAAATCAACATAAAGTTAAGCATCATCATTTCATCAAGTATCTTATCCCAGCCTCCAACATAACCATAGGTAAAGGGCTTTTCTGTCATACTGTCCTGCTCTTCCCAATATGCTTTTTCTTTTTCAGAGAGCATTAGCACTGTTTCGTGCTCTTGATATTGATTTTCTCGTATTTGATACAATGCCTCTTCCGTCATATTATGAATGGAATTATAGTTACCAGTCACACAACTCACAAAATCATAAATATTCTTATAACAAATTCTTTTCTCTACTGCTTCTTTCGTCAGTGTATCCGCAAATACGTCCTGCTGACTAATGCTTACTGCTCCTTCTTCTGTTACCTCTCCATGCATTCCCCTATAGGCAGCTCTTACTTCTGCCAATAAAGCCTCATCTATCTTTAAACCATTCAATTTTTCAGCTATATTTCTCTTATATTCTATATATTCATAACCACTTTTCTTAACAGGTGCTTCACCATCAACCCTTTCATATCCACTTGATAAAGGTGCATATAAATACATAAAAATAAGCATAAGCATCATAATTCCCAATGTTACACAAACCAATCTACGCTTACATATCTTCTTTAACTCATATGTATATAATGAACCAAAATTATTCATATAACCCCTCTTCTCCAAACTGCTCTAAGTAGAACTTCTCTAAGTCTCCATTGTCTTCTGTCCACTCACCCTGATAGATAAGCTGCCCGTCCTTCATCATCAATACCTCATCTGCGATATGCTCAATATCAGAAACG
>JAZNMO010000082.1:0-15987 GCA_045579665.1 Lachnospiraceae bacterium | reverse complement strand
GTTTTAATTCCCCCGAATTCGGGGGAATTAAAACCATAAAGGTATTGTTTACCCTGAATGAGGACATAGTCGATAGAATATGTGCATTTCAGATAAAAGGAGAGGAATATGAAAATTTGTGGTGCCAAATGTCACCGCCATTATGCGTGCATTTCGCGAGATGTGTTATTACATAAAACAAAATCAACAGTTTGTTACACAGTAGGAGATGCATTTTGTGAATGAAAAAATTTTGTTATCTACATAGACACTTCAACTCTTATCTCAAAAGAAACGAGACGTGGAGGTTATCTAAATACTTAAAGTTTTAATTTGTGACTTTAATTTACATAACTCAATTTTATGATAAAATAGTATAGAAGATAAATAACGAGTTATCGACATCCGAAAGAGGAAAAGAATATGATGAGAACGGAGTACCCAATGCGATGAATGCAGCATGGGGATGGATAACAGTTGAAATAAAAGGACAAGCTTCATGAGACTAATACCAATACTACAGGATAAATACGATGAATATAGATTGAACCTCATGTTTGACTGCTACAAGTGGGACCCGCAGTTTGTGGATAGCAATAAGATTGCGAGGTATGCGCTGGTAATTACGCAGGAAGAACATGAGGAGTTAGTCAGATTAACAGAGAGCTTAGATGAGGAGACCAGAGCAGCGGAGGTGTTTCTGAATGAGCACTTGGAGCTGACTAAGCCCTTGGCATTACCGAAGAAGGTAAGCCGTGAAATTAGAAAGATGACCAATTATGAGCCTGACAGACATGTCAGGCTTATGCGTTATGATTTCCATCCGACGGTGGATGGAAGATGGGCAGTCAGTGAGGTAAACAGTGATGTGCCGGGAGGCTTTGCAGAGGCATCCCTCATGCCACAGGTAGCTTTGGAGCTGTTAGGAGATAATACTTACCGGTATAAGTGCTTTGGAGACATATTAGTGAAGGCAATCTCAGATAAGGTAGTCTGTGGTGGACGAATTATGCTAGTGCATTGTACCTCTTATAGTGATGACAGACAGGTGATGCAGTATCTTGGTGACAGATTACAGGCTGAAGGTTTTCAAGTGATTTATGGGGCAGCAGACCATGTGAATTTTAGAGATGGACAGGCGTATAGTATTCTTGATGGCAATGAGGGGGCGTTGGATGCAGTTTTCCGGTTTACGCCTTTGGAGTGGCTTACTGAAATTAAGCCGAAGCGATGGCAGGGGTATTTCGATACGACCACGGTATCCTGTAATCATCCGATTGCAATCTATGCACAAACGAAGCGTTTTCCGTTAGTATGGGATATGCTTGAGCAGCAAGGAATTAGTATGTCCACATGGAGGGAGCTGCTTCCTGATACCATAGAAGTTAAGGCTGCAAAGGGAAAGGATGGCTACATATATAAGCCTGCATGTGGAAGAGTTGGAGAAAAGATATCGATTAGAGAAGCGTGTAGGGATGATGAATATAAGAAGATTCTTGCAGATGTAAGAAGACATCCTAAGAAGTATCTGGCACAAAAGAGGTTCCAAAGCAAGCCATTGATAGGAATACAAGGAGAAGAATTTCATGTGTGCCTTGGCTCTTATACGGTAGATGGCAGTCATGCAGGTTATTATGCGAGAATTAGCAGTACACCCCGTATTGATTCGAATGCGGCAGATATACCTGTGTTGATAGAAAGGCAGGGATGTTAGCATGACAGGAAAGGAAATATATCAGATTTGGGCACCTGTAGGTAAGAGATGGGTAGAATGGGTGCGACCAGTGTCTTTTGTAGGAATCACTGAGCATACAACAAATTGCACATTTTTTAATGGTACATTGCCAATTGTTGATTTTATAGATAATAGCTGTGTAGATGCGGCAGTTATAGTAGATATGCCGGGGATAGAAAGTGTGAAGGCTGGGATAGTCTTGGCACAGTTAGGGTATCGTCCGATTCCTGTGTATAATGGTACGATACAACAGCGGGGGGCAAGAGCAACAGTGGATAATCAAGCAGTGCAGGCAGGCTTAGTATGGGGAGCGACAGAACTTTGTAAGCTAGAGATTGAGGATGAAGCATTACCTGCATTTTTATTGGATTGTAATCGTATGCATAGACTGAAAATGGAAATATCTTTATTTGATAATAGCTGGGACTTGTATCCGCAGGATATTCCGTCAGCAGAATATATGATGGAGCATGGCATTCATAAGATTATTATTGTGGGAGATAAGGTTTCAAAGGATTTAAAGAAGATTTTCTATCAATTCCAAAGAAAGGGTATACAGATTTTTTTGACAAATGGATATGAAGCACCCAAAAGAGTTGTGATACATAGACCATTTGATTTAGATAAGGATTAAGAGGTAGGTATTTTGATAAAGTTTGAAGGACGAATTGTACAGTTTGGATTTGGTGCGGTAGGCAAGAGCTTTTATGAGAAGCTGAGTAAGGAAGTTAAATATAATGAAAATAAATATTATGTTATAACGAGAGAGCAGTATGAGTTTGATGCATATGTGAATCTGGGCGGTATGGTGTCAAATTTTATAGTAAGTGAAGTGACAAGAGAGAACTTTCGTGAGGTATTCGAGCCATATCTTTCAGAAGGTGATTTGCTGATTGATTTTGCAGATACGGTAGGTACGAGGGATATTTGTGAGTGGTGTGCAGAGAAAAATATCATGTATATCAATACAGGAGAGGCTGATTGGCCTGACCACTGGTATAGTATCTTTGAAGAAAATGAGTTAAAGCAGGCAATGCAGGAGAAGTATGGGAAGAGTAATTCTTTCAATCGATATCCGATTGTCCTGCAGCATGGGAATAATCCGGGGCTTGTATCTCATTTTGTGAAGGCTGCTTTAGAGTATGTCGTGAATACACAGTTTAAGAAGGATAAGAAGTTAAAGAATCTCATAAAGCAGGGACAATTTAATGAGGTGGCAAGATGCTTAGGACTTAGAACAATACATGTTAATGATATCGATTTGCAGCAAGTAAAGGGCGAATACAATGACAATGTTCTATATAGTACATGGTGTACGGATTCCTTTTGGTTTGAGATGTTAAGTGAAGCGACGATGAATATCGGAACACAGGAGGAAATTGATTACCGGGAAGAATGTAATCTGGTGGATAGAGAGAAGGGGTTTCTGGAGTTTAAACAGATTGCGGCAGATAAAAAGTGTAAAACTATATATCCACATGGTACATTTGAAGGATATATGGTGCCTCATGAGGAGACGATTACCATTGCAAAAAGTCTTGAGGTGCGTGAAGAAGGGGAGTTGGTTTATCGCCCGTCTGTAGCATTTTTATATTCACCATGTGAGTATGCGACCAGATATTTTCAGAATGCTAAGGTGAATGATTATCCGGAACCGGATTTGAGCAAACCTATGGACTGCGAGAATGAAAATGGGAAAACAATTATCAGAGGGTATGTCTATCCTGAGAATTTTGAGATATTGTATCAGGAGAAGATAGCCTCAGGTACAGAATATGTAGGTGTTTTGCTGTTAGGAGAGCATTTTAATCCTGTGTGGGTTGGGAATCGGATAGAAGCCACGTTCTTATATAAGGATAAGAAATGTTCCTATTGGCAGACGCCGACTATTACGCCTGTTGCAATGTCTGCATTGGCAGCGGTTTGCTGGATGATGAGACATAAAGATGAGGGAGGTATCTATTTCCCTGATGACATTCCGAATTATAAATATATTATTAAGCTGGCAGAGAAATATATTTCTAAGACGATTTATCAAACCTTTGATAAGATAGAAGTAGAGAATAAGTTAGATATTGGTATTAATGACCTGCAAATGAAGGATTTGTTTGTAAGATAATATGGTTAACATAGATTGCGTAAAATTCAGACAGATGTTATAATCCGATTATTGAATGAGAGGGAGGACAAAAGAATGGTAGGTTGGATTGTTGGTATTATTATTTTAGTAATTGTTGTTTTATTTATAATCATTACATATAACGAGCTGGTTCGTCTGAGAAATGCGGTAAAGAACTCCTTTGCTCAGATTGATACCCAGCTTCAAAGAAGATTTGATATGATACCAAACTTAGTTGAGACTGTTAAAGGTTATGCAAGTCATGAGAAGGAGCTGTTAGAGCATGTAACCGCAAGCAGAAGCGGCTATATGAGTGCAGGTACTAATGAAGAGAAGATTGCGATGAATAATCAGCTGACCTCAGAGTTGAGAGCTTTATTTGCAGTTACAGAGAATTATCCGGAACTAAAGGCAAACATTAACTTTATGAAACTACAGGAGGAGCTTTCTGAAACAGAAGAGAAGGTGGCTTATTCCAGACAGTTTTATAATGATGCTGTTACAATTTATAATAATAAGCTACAGATGTTTCCAAGCAACATTGTTGCAAGCATGTTTAGCTTTGATGAGGAAGCTTTGTTTGATGCAGAGATTGATGCCAACAAAGCACCAAAGGTTACATTTTAATCGTAATAATGATAATCCCCTGTCACAATTGATATGTCCGATAAGACTGGACATATCAACGACAGGGGATTTGTTTGCTCTTTATTAAGTTAAGGTGGTTAGTGACCGCCACCGCCGCCACCGCCGCCTCGACCGCCACCGCCGTAGCCAAAGCCACCACCACCGCTTCGAGCGATAGATGAACCGGAACGTACAGCTCTACGGAAGGAACGACCGGAATGATGGAAACTGCCGGAACGATAACAGTTATTACTAAGTACTGGGCTGGCAGCTGCCTCAGGACATCGGATACTGATGGCTTTGCTGACCTTTTCAGAAAGACCAAATGCAGTTGCATAAACCAGATATTTTTCCCAAATAGGTAATTCTACAAAAGTACGTTCACTCATCAAGGTTTCGCTATTCAGGAAATTGTATAATCCTCTCCACTTGGCGTATTCATCCTCTCCAAATTGCGTAAGTAATACATATCTCTTGGACAGTGATCTCATATATACGGAGCTTATCATGAAGGCAACACCTAAGATAAAGTAAGCACCAAAGGCTAAGTCCATACGTGTCTGATATGAAATAATATTTACTACTGTAATAAGCAGAAGACCTATTATTTGGAAAGTCTTTGCTTTGGATTGTAGCTGCTTCTTTGGCTGAGTATAATCAGCCTTTTCGAAATAACCGTCCTTAACACCAATGTTAACGATGGATTTTTCAATATTTCGTACAAAAGAATCCGTGTATTCATAGTCGGATGAAGCTCTGCTCTGTAAAGTACTCATTAATAATGTGTTGTTACTTGCATGGCGAAGAATTAGGTTATAATAATATTCTTCGCAAGGTGTAAGCGGCTCATAAGCCTTTACCTCTTCAACGAATCCGATATCACCAAGAGAAATCTGTTCTGTTGGGAGCGGAGCGGATGCTTTTTTAATCGTGATAAGTACGTCGTATACATTCCATGTCTGAAGCTCAATATATTCCTTACGTGCCAGACTTAGTAAAATTGCAGAATAAACATCGGAGTCATCCTTAGGCGGTTTGTGCTTACAGAAGACCAAAGCAGCTGCAAAGTTAGGGTCTAAGTCACTTGGAATATCTCTGAAATACTCTGGCTCCATAGCAGGTTTAAAGAATACATGCTTCTTATTCGTACGTGAATTCGTTCTAAATGCATAGATAAGAAGCAAGATACTTCCTATCATTGCAACGATAAAGACAATCACTTTTTTAACCATATATGTAGCAGGTGCATAAGCATATTCCTTCTGTTCAGCATAGATTTCTTCTAACACATCATCAGATGAATAGAGATTAGATGGAGCGTATTCTGTAAAGATATGCTTATCTTTGCCGTATGCAACAAGGTCAAATTCTATATATTCATTATAAGGCTTGAACTGTAAACGTTCCTCATCAAGTTCAAAGGAGAAGGTATAATATCCCGGATTCGCTGTAGCTGATCTTTCCACAGGGAAAACATTAGAGTTAGTACCATAGGTATAAATCTCATAATTTCCTGCACCTGGCATATCTTCATTAGGGAAGAGTATCTGTGCCTTAAAGGATTCCAGATACTTACATGTGTTTCCCGAGTAGAGAGCCAGATATAAGTCTGAACAGTCATTATAGCGAAGAGCAGCATTATGCATCTCGTATTCAATTTCGAAGACCATCTCTTCGCGATAGATACCGTCTATGTAGAAAAAGACACATTCGTACTGGGCATCTGCCTCATCGTAGGGACCTTCGCTGTGATACCATTTCCCTGGACCATAATAGGAGCTGACATAGTCGTAGTCATCCCAGTAAAGCTTAGGACTTTCTTCATAAATTAGTTCAGTTCCGTCCTCGAATATCTGCTTTACGGAGTTAACCTGATAGTCAACCTTCACACCGTCTACATAGTCTTCGGGAAGGTCTCTCCACAATTCCCAGAAGGGATTGGATTTGGAAGCAGCATGAACATCAAAGGTAAGACGCTCTGTAATGACAACCTTACCTTGGCTCCCGGGTTCGTCGACAACGACTGCCTTGTATTCGACATCTGTGATTCGGGCGTAATCATTTGGATTCAGGTTTATCTCTTCAAATACATAAGAGTATTCAGCAAGAAATGGAAGCATGCAAAAGGCTATCATGAGAATCCAAAAAATAAGAAATGATTTTGCTTTCATTTGTATTCCTCTCTCAGTAATATTTTGTTTACATAATTGAGTATATAAAAAAATAAATCCAGTGTAAAGAATAATAAAAGAACCGACAGATTATTAATTAGGTCGGTTCTTTTTGCGTAGCTTCATTTGCATAATTTCAAGTATTTCATCCTGATCGGAGGTCGGAATATTGTTGAAGTAATAGATTACATGCTTCTCTCTGTTAGAGAGATTTCTGTATCGTTCGTTGTTGTTGCCTGAGTCCATATATGCCAGAAAGCAGTCTAATTCAGTTTTGTAGGCAGCAGGTTCATCCTGTAAAAGCTTATTACTTGGTTGTAATGATAATTCTATGAGCATTTCTGCTGAAACATCATATAATGACGCAAGTTTATAAAGTGTATCGTTTGGTGGAATAGCTCTTCCATTCTCATAGTGTGAGTATGCCTGTCTGGATATATCCAGCTTAGAGGCAGCAAATTCCTGTGTATAATTAAACGATTTTCTTAGTTTTCTTAAATATTGTCCTAAAGTATTAGTTGTCATATTTTTATACCCTCTTAATGAAAAGTATAGACAAATTATAGGTATAAAAGTATAATATTGTGAGCAAATACATTTTAAAATGATAATATAGATATCTATTAGATTTGTGTGATGAGCGAAAAAGAGGTGATGTATATGGAACAGTATATTAGAGTGAGAGAGTTAAGAAAAAGTACGGGAATGAATCGTAAGGAATTTTGTGAGTATTTTCAGATACCATATCGAACAGTTACAGAGTGGGAGAGAGATACCAGACATGCTCCAGAGTATGTTATTCGTTTATTAGAGCATTATATTGAAACAGAAAAGCTGTCTAAGTAAGAAGGTGCGACTTTGGGTTATGAAAGTCGCACCTCGTTTTTTATAATCTAAGTATAATATTTAATTTTTGGCATAAACAACCGAAAGAACAGTAACAGATGAATCTGTTGCCCCTACATGAATCATATCAAGCTTATTAGCAAAGTCCCTAGAACCGAATGTTGAAACGCAATTGTTATAAGAGAATTTTGCGTAATAATTACCGTTTACAGTTCCGGATTCGCTGATAGCAACCTTTCCCCAGTTTGAACCACCAGACCAGCTTTGTAAGATGAGTTCAAGCTTACCCTGTGTACCTTTGTATTCCACATAGAAGTGACCGCCTGAGGTAATATCGGATGCATTGTATGAGCCACCTGCGCGGGTAGTAGCTACAGAAACTGCCTGCCCCCAATTAGAAGCTGACGACTTACCCCAAAAGAGAGAGGTATAATTCGTAGACGAATTGTCAGATGAGTCGTCAGAGGAACCACCAGAGGAACCACCGGAAGAACCACCAGAGGAATCACCTGAAGAACCACCAGAGGAATCACCTGAAGAACCTGTGAAAACAGAGCATATTTTGGATGTTTCTTTGATGCCGTTAGAACCATTAATCAGAGTGTTACCCCAAGTTGACAGGCTGGAACCATCCCATGTGTTTGATATATCAAGGTAAGCGAGTTCTGGGTTATTACCCTTCCAAGACCATCCGATGTAACCTACATTTTTGGAAGTGCAGTAGCTCATAATCGTTGCTTCGTCTACATCACCATTGGTATGCTGGGAAGCAAATTCGCCGATTACTACAGGTACACCAATTCCAAGTGCGTTATCAATATTTGTCTTAACAGTAGCAGCATTTCCTCCTGCGTATTCATACATATGAATTGAAAAAACAGTGTTTTTAAGCGAGTCTGCATTAAATACGCTTTTTCCAAAATCTTTGATGGAATCAGGATACTGTCCCCAGCCTGCGCAATCAACCATAATCATATTAGAAATACCGGCATTTCTAATAGACTTAATAGCAGAAATATTACCACTTGCCCATGCGCTTCCATCCCATGAGCCGTACCATTCGTTGGCAATATTCAAGATGACATATGCCTCGTTGCCAATTAATGCATTTTTCATTTCAATCCAGTAATCCGCAGCCTTGTTTAAATCATATGCATTATCACTGCCTGTTGCATCATGAATTTCGAGAATACAGATAAGATTATTTGCTTTGCAAAGGTCTATAATTTTTGTAAGCTCCGAATAGCTTGTTTTATAGTATTGTGCGCCGTTGGAAATAACGACTCTGACAGTATTAGCTCCTGTAGCAGCAATTGCTTTGAGCGAGGTTTCTGTATATGAGGTGTACCATGCGTGTGGAACGTTGACACCTCTCATGACAAACTGATTGCCGTTTGCATCGTAGATAGAAGTACCGCTTACATAAAAGCCCTTAGTAGCAGCATTTACATCGAGAGTGCTAGTGCTGATGCATGTAAATAAAAGTAGGAATGAAGTAATGATGGCCAATAGCCTTTTGCGAGTCATGAATATTGTGTCTGTTTTGTTGGTCATGTTTAATACTCTCCTTGTCTTTTTTATTGTGCGAAACGAAGCTTCTTTTCAAAGTGAATGTATCACAAGTTAAATTACAATGCAATATTGTGTAAAAAACTTAGCTAATTAAGTAAAAACGCAACTTAAATGACTAAAAAATAAAGCTAAATGCGCTAAAAATTGTATATATTTTAAATGTTGTATACAAATTAAATTAAGAAATAGTAAAGATTTTGCTACGATAATAGAAATAAAATCTGCCGAAAGCTATCATATTTAGAATGAGAGGAAATATATTTCAATAGGATGGAGGAGAGTATATGAAGATAGGAATCAAGATATTGCAAGGAACGTTGATTGGATTGGGGGCCGTGTTACCCGGTATCTCAGGTGGAGTTCTTTGTGTGGTATTTGGAATTTATAAAACGATTATGGAGTTCCTTGCGGACCCATTCCATACATTTAAGACACATATTCCAAAGCTGTTTCCCATTCTTATAGGAATCGGAATTGGGTTTTTAGGTATTGCAAATGTCCTTGCTATTTTGCTGGAAAGATATCCTGCACCTTCGGTATGCTTATTTGTAGGTTTGATAGGAGGCATGCTGCCTTCTTTGTTTAGAGAGGCAGGAGAGCAGGGGCGAGGAACCGCCTCTTATGTTTCGATGTATGTAACAATGGGAATAACTTTTGCCCTATTAGTAAGCCTTCAAGTGTTTTCGGTTTCTATTACACCGAATTTTGTCTGGTATCTGTTTTGCGGCGTATGTCTGGCACTTAGTATTATTGCACCGGGCATGAGCTTTTCTACACTTTTGATGCCGCTTGGTTTGTATGAGCCTTTTGTTGCAGGAATCGGACATTTGGATTTTGACATACTCATTCCGGCAGGAATCGGTGCACTGGCAACTGTTATTCTGTTATCAAGAGCAGTAAACACCTTGTTTGAGAAGCATTATTCTGTTGCATTTCATGGAATCATAGGAATTGTCATAGTAGCGACAGTTATGATTGTTCCTTATGCGAGCTTTGTTGAATCTGTGGGAGATTTTTTGGTGAATGGAATTTGCCTTGCAACCGGTGTGTTTGCAGCACTCAGATTAGATAAATTTAACCAAAAGGTTACAGTTGAAAGATAATATTATTAAAAAAGAATAACTCTATTGATGAAACTTTTGATTTGCAATAAAATGTTTATAAAGAGATTGAGAGAGGGATTCTATGAAAAAGAAAAGAATGCTTTTGATATATAATCCGAAAGCCGGGAAAGGGAAGATAAAGAATTCATTATCTGATATTATTGAGATTTTTGTACAGGCTGGATTCGAGGTTACGGTTTATTCAACAGGGAAGCATGGCGATGCGACTCAGCTGGTGGCAGACAGAGAGAGGGGATGCTATGACCTTGTAGTATGCTGTGGCGGTGACGGTACTCTGAATGAGGTTGTAACGGGTATGATGGCTTGTGAGGAGATTCTTCCGATTGGATATATTCCGGCAGGAAGTACCAATGATTTTGCGCAAAGCGTAGGCATACCTGCGAATAGTAAGAAAGCGGCACATGCCATTGTAGAGGGTAAGTGTACCGCATATGATGTAGGTCTTTTTAATGAAAGCAGATTTGTGTATATTGCGGCATTTGGATTATTTACGGAGGTGTCCTACGGAACAGACCAGAATCTGAAGAATTTGCTAGGGCATACGGCATATATTTTGGAAGGAGCTAAGAGCTTATCTTCTGTAAAGTCTTATAAGGTACGAGTGGAAACAGGACAGGAGGTAATCGAGGAGAAGGTAATCTATGGAATGATTACCAATACGACTTCTGTCGGAGGATATAAAAAACTTACAGATAATACTGTAAGGCTGGATGACGGCGAGTTTGAAGTGACACTTATCCGTGTGCCTCAGAATCCTGTAGAACTGAACAATATCATGGTTTCACTGGTATCAGGCAGATTGAATGCAGAGTGTATTTACAGTATGAAAGCATCCCATGTCCGGATTGTGGCAGAGGATGTGATAAGCTGGACCTTGGACGGAGAATACGGTGGTCAGCATAAGGAAGTGAATATTTGTAATGAGTCGAAAAAGCTGTTGCTTGTAGGCACAAATAAATAGCGTCATAGATATGGCGCTTTTTCTACAAATGAGGAGGTAGGAGGGATACATATGAAGATTGGTGTATTAGGAACCGGAAGAATAGTTCAGTCGGTAACAAAGACGTTACAGAAGATGGAAGGAATAGAGTGTTATGCGATTGCTTCCAGAACCAAGGAGCGTGCAAAGGAAGCAGCAGCTGAATACGGATATGAAAAAGCGTATGGCAGCTATGAGGAGCTTGTGGCTGATGCCGGGGTAGAGCTTGTGTACATTGCGACACCACATTCCAGACATTATGAGGATATGAAGCTTTGCATACAACATAAAAAACCCGTACTATGCGAGAAGGCATTTACTATGAACAGTGCACAGGCAAAAGAGATTCAAGAGCTGGCAAGAGAAGCAGGTGTCTTTGTGGCAGAGGCGATATGGACAAGGTATATGCCGTCAAGACAGCTCATCGGACAGGTGTTAGATAGTGGAATCATAGGTAAGGTGTCAGTATTGACAGCAAATTTGTCCTATACCATCTATGACAAGGAAAGGATTGTGACACCTGAATTAGCCGGTGGTGCGCTTTTGGATGTTGGTGTATATGGAATTAATTTTGCGATGATGCATTTTGGTGAGGAGATAGAGCGTATAGAGACCTCAGTACAGTTTACCGAGACGGGTGTGGATGGAATGGAAAGTATTACTTTATTCTATAAAGATGGTAGAATGGCTGTATTAACACATGGTATCTATGGGCGCTCAGACAGAAAAGGAATCTTCTACGGTGAAAAGGGATATATTGTAGTAGAAAATATCAATAATCCACAGTCTATCTCAGTGTATGATGCAGGGGATAAGCTGCTTCAAAGAATTGATGTTCCTGAGCAGATTAGCGGGTACGAATATCAATTTGAAGAGTGCAGGAGAGCGATATCGGATGGTATAAGCGAAAGTAAATCTATGCCACTTGCAGATAGTGTTAAAGTGATGCAGGTGATGGATGCAGTTCGTAAGAAGTGGGGATTGGTATATCCACAGGAGAAAAGAGATTGACAGAATAAAGGAAGACGCTAAGTATGGACAGAAGAGGAAAGACAGCAGTTATTTTAATGGGAGTGTGCATGGCTCTGGCGGGGTGTGGTTCGACCAGGTTAGAGTTTTTGGAGGACAATGACCTTGTTGTAGCAGGCAATCACTATATAGCAGCAATTACACAGGAAGGGGACGTGAAGTTGGTCTATGAGACTGACCGGGTAGAACAGGAAGCTATGGAGACTGATTGGAGTGGCGCAGTCAGGTTGATGAAGAATGAGGAGATACCGGTTGCTATATCGGCAGATGGTACATTGCTGGTTGCAAAGGGACAAACATATGAAGAGCTTGAGCGGGATATGCAGGATACTTTAAAAGAGATAGAAGAAGCGAAAGGCAATGTAGGTGCAATGTTTGGTTTGGATGTGGAAAATGCCAAGGAAATGATGCAGTGGACGAATTTGCAACAAGTATATGGCAGTTATCCGGGATTTGGCGGCTTTGGACTTTGTAAGGACGGAAGTATATTAGAACAGGGAATCCTGTATATCGGATTAAATGAAGATGAGGTTTCCGAGGTACAGTCATGGAAGAATATTAAAGAATTGGCATCCACATATTCGGGCAGTCATGTTGCCGGTCTTGATTGTGAGGGAATAGTGCACACTGTAAAAATGGACGATGTTAATTGGACGAATATGCAGTCTATTGAGTCGGGCAGAGTGATGCTGTTTGGTCTGACAAAGGAAGGTACAGTGCTTTATACTGACCCTGGTTTTGGTCGCACGTATTCTACAGAAGCTATGAAGGATATTGTGTTTATTGCTGCAGGATATGATAATCAAGAAAATATAGATGTTGTATATGGAATTACCAATAAGGGTAAGGTAGTGGACCGTTTTGGAGAGGAGCTTCCGGGCTTTGAGGACATTGTGGAGATAGACGTTACTACGATGTCACCGATTGTAGTGGTTGGACGTAAGGCAGATGGAACAATTTGTGTCAGCGAGAATGCAGATGAAGCGATGAAGCAGGCAGTGGCGGAGTGGAACAGCTAAGATATGAAATCGGGTACGAGTAGGACAGATATTGAGAAGGGGGTTAGGAGGTTGTTTGTGAGATTGGGAAGAAGCAAAAGATTGGCAGCAGGGATATTATGTATGTCAGCGTTGACTTTGGCAGCGTGCGGGCAGATGAAAGCAGAGGAAACAGAGGTAGTGGAAACAAAGGGAGAGGAAATTGTGGAAGAGTTGACCGATAAAACATTTATTCCAAGTGATGAATATATTAAGACTTTGGGAAGAACTGCGTACTTGAAGGATACATTGTGGATGGCATTATCCGGCTCCGGTGCGGAGTTTACCTTTACAGGCACGAAGGCGGTAATCACAATGCAGGCTGATACGGCAATTATGGGAGACAGAGATAGTCAGGCAAGAGTTGCTGTTTTTGTGAATGATGAGTGTGTTGTAGACGATATGATTGATAATATGGCAGAGATTTATACTGTATTTGAAAGTCAAGAACCGACAGAGTGTACGGTCAGAATAGTAAAGCTATCGGAGTCAGCCAACTCTACGGTTGGAATTAAGAGCATAGAGGTTACTTCTTTGGGAGATATCAAGCCAACTGAGAATAAGGAGCATTTGATAGAGTTTATCGGAGATTCTATTACCTGCGGATACGGTGTAGAGGATGAAGTAAAGGAGAATCATTTTTCCACTAAGACAGAGAATGTTATGAAAGCGTATGCTTACAAGACAGCAGAGGCATTAGATGCCGATTATAGTATGGTTTCTTATAGTGGTCATGGTATTATTTCGGGTTATACCGGAACAGGAGATAAAGTGGATTCACAACTGGTACCGCCATATTACAGCAAGTTAGGATTTTCTTATGCTTCTTATATGGGGCAGAGTGCCTTTGATGTGGAGTGGGATTTTTCGAAGCGACAGCCGGATTTGGTTGTGATTAATCTAGGTACAAATGATGACACCTATACAGGTTCGGATGCAGAAAGGCAGGAGGAATATGTAGAAGGTTATGTTTCCTTTTTGAAAGAAATCCGCCAAGTGAATCCGGAAGCGACAATTCTTTGTACATTGGGTATTATGGGAGACAGATTATATCCTAGTGTGGAAAAAGCAGTAGCAGATTATCAGTCAGAAACAGGAGATAGTAATGTATATTCTATGAAGTTTGACGTGCAGTCTCCTTCAGACGGTTATGCTGCAGACTGGCATCCGACAGAGGCAACACATACTAAGGCAGCGCAGAAGCTGACGGCAAAGATACAGGATATTATGGGCTGGTAGTTATAAAATATTCCCTTGTATATTGGAGTGGTGCTCCGATATACAAGGGAATTGTATTTGTTAGGAAAGCTGGATTCTTTGAATAAGCTGACGACTCAAATCCTTCCACTCAAAACGGTTGTTTTCAATAATCATATATCCGTGGTGGCTGTTCTCTTTGGGAATAGCAACAGAGCCAGGATTCATATAAATATAGGAATCATGGTCAGCATACTTTGGTACATGGGTGTGACCACATAACAGGATGTCTTGTGGTTGTAAGAGAGGAGGATTGTCCTCATTAAAATGGTGACCGTGTGTAGCATATATAATATTGGCACCTATATTAAGAATGCAGTATTCTGCCATAATAGGGAATTCCAAAACCATCTGGTCTACTTCCGTATCGCAGTTACCGCGTACGCATAACAGTTTATCCTTATGTGCATTTAGTATTGTAATTACGTTTTTGGGATTATAATCCTTAGGCAAGTCATTTCTGGGACCATGATACAACAAGTCTCCCAGTAACAGGAGCTTGTCTGCCCTCTCTTCTTCAAAACATTCAAACATTTTTTCGCAATAATAAGCTGACCCGTGTATATCCGATGCAACCATCCACTTCATAAATTTCTCCTTTTCACACATTTGATTTACATAAAAATAACCTTAACTTTATTTCAATTGTATGAAAAATATGGTAGTGTGTAAAGTAGGAAATTGATTGAGAGGATATCACAAAGCATGAGAATTATAAATTTGATGGAAGACACAAAGGGAGCAGAGGGATGCATATATGAGCATGGACTTAGCTTTTATGTAGAGACAAAGAAACATAAGATATTGGTGGATACCGGCGCAAGTGATGCATTCTTAGAAAATGCCAGGTTACTGGGAATAGATTTGACACAGGTGGATACAGTAGTTATTAGTCATGGTCATTACGACCATACAGGTGGACTTTTGGCATTTGCGCTATTAAACCCTGATGCAAAGATATATATGCGCGATAATGCAGGAAAGGCATATTACAGCATAAAGGATAATGGTGAGAAGTATATTGGAATCAATCAGGATATCTTAGAGCTGCCGCAGCTGGTGCTTGTGGAAGGAGATATGCAGATAGACGAAGAACTTTCACTCTTTACGAATGTGACAGGAAGAAGATTCTGGGCAAAAGGAAATCTTCTGTTGAAGCGTAAGGATAAGGAATGTCTGGTACAGGATGAGTTTGACCATGAGCAGTGTCTGGTGGTAAAGGACTGTGAGGAACAGATTCTGTTTTCAGGCTGCGCTCATAATGGCATATTGAATATATTAGAGAAATATAAAGAGATATACCATGGTTATCCTGATAGAGTGGTCAGTGGATTTCATATGATACAGCAGGAGTATACAGAGGAAGATTTGGAAAATATCAGGCAGACAGCAAGAGAGCTGCAAAAGCTGGATTGCAGATTCTATTCAGGACATTGTACAGGGCAGACAGCATTGGATGTTATGAAGGAGATTATGCAGGAACAGCTACAGCAGATACACAGTGGTATGGAA
>JAZNMO010000081.1:0-6415 GCA_045579665.1 Lachnospiraceae bacterium | reverse complement strand
CACAATGGTGGCGACATGGGTTATGTGACTTTTGTATTCATGTGCATTGAGAAGATGATTACCGTTGCCATATGTCAGAATTTAGAAGCCTTGCCACTTGAAGATCCGGCAGGACGTGTTGAATTTGAAATAATGCAGTGTATTGATGAAATGATTTGAAAACCTTGAGTTTCAATACCGTTCACATTTGTATAAATGTGGGCGGGATTTTTTTATGTAAATACTGACTTGACGGTCAATTCTGGAGTTCGGGGCAGTCAGGTGTTGAATTGTGCGTTACACTCTTCTGCCCTGTTTGACGTGAGGTTTGAATTAGGGTAGAATGTAAAAGGATGTACAAATTTGAATTTGTGGAGGATTAGTATGAATACTATATGGTCAACATATGTACAAAGCATAGATGAAACATTGGCCATGGCGCATCGGATTAGAGAGGTCATTGAGCGAGCTTAGTGGTAAAATGAAAAAAAGTGAAAATATGATATAAAGGGAGGTGTTCTTATTTCAGCATATCAAAGAATTGTTTGGTTTCATAACAGAGTTAATGGAGAAAAATATCCGAATGCCGGAGTGTTAGCGGAGAATTTTGAAATTTCGTTACGGCAGGCACAGCGGGATATTGAGTATATGAGGGATTCTATGTATGCACCGTTGGTGTACTGTGCAAAAAAGCGCGGATATCGATATGAAAAAGAGTATGTTTTGCCGAGTTTCTTTTTGTCAGAAGGAGAGAAAGAGATTGTGCGGTTACTTGCGGAACAAAATCGTACTCTTGGGACGTTCGGTTACGACAAATATAAAGGGCAAGCGGACATTTTGTCTAAAATATCCACATCTGAGATCGACAAAAACAGAACCATGATAAAGGAGCCTTATTTTGCGGAAATAGAGATGGTCGGAGGTAGAACTTCTACGGTACCGTTAGACTATTTTCTTTGTGGGAAAGTAGAGGGGGAGAAGTATACCTATGCTTTTTTTGAGCCGGATGTGTTTATCAGCGTGCTGATTGCCAGTCACTTAGATTTTAAGATTAGTAAGCCTAATTGGTTGAGGGAACATATGAAGGAAAGGCTATCTCAACTGATGTCGTTGCTGTGACATCATATGTCATACCTCCTGTGAGATAATAGGAATATAAAGAAAAAGGAGGCGTTTGCTATGGCAAAAAAGAGTTTGGACATTGAGGTGTTTTCTGCGTGGAATACCTATGCAATCAGTATGATGAGTGTACTGGAACACTGTGGAATGTGGAATAAGGAGTATACCTTTCAGAGATTCCTAAGTGTAACGGGAATTGCTGCCCGGTTTTGTGTGGATGCAAATTGCAGTTCGCTACCGGTTACGGATTATGACTGGATGGAACAACATGCTGATTTTATAGAGCGAATCGGAGTTCAGACAAAGAAGTATTATGCTGCACCGGAGGTAGAGGAGTATTCTGCAAGACAAGAGGAAGCAATTAAGGCAATCAAGAAAGGTATTGAGGACAATAAAGCATGCGTAGTGTGGGGCATTGATACTGGTGAGTTTGGCATAATATACGGTTACGATGATGAGGACAAGGTTTTCTTCCCGAAAGGAATCGGGAATCAAAATACGAATACCAGTATGCCGGTGCTATATAATAATTTAGGTAAAACATTTGAATGGGCACCGGTGTTGTATTGTGAAATTCCGGAAGTGGTACATGAGGTGGATTGGAATCGGGCTTATTGGAACGCTCTTCAGCTGTATGTAGAGGGAATGCAGACATTCCAGGATAATTCCGGGCGTACTTATGGTTTTGGGGTATATGATACTATTGTGGAAGCGGTACGGGAGAATCGACTGGATTCCTTTGGCTTCAAATACTGCATCGGAATTTATTACGAGAGGAAGGATGCATTATTACTGTACTTGGAAGAGATGCATAAGGAACAGCCGAGTGAAGCGTTGGAAGAGCTCATAGAAGCATTTCGAGTAACAGTTGGTTTGTACCGCAAATTAATGTTTGATATCTTGGAAGGTGGAACCGAGGGGTGGAATAACTTGTTTGAACCGGTGAATAAGGAATGCTATCCGGAGATTATTAAGGTAATACAGGAACTAAAAGCAAGTGAAGAGAAGAATGTGGAGCTTATAAAGGATGTCATAGAAAAGATGAGATAAAGTAAGCATGCGATAACCTATGGATTATGAATGTTCAATTTCCAATTGTTAACGCACACGAAAATTTCAGGTTGTACCTGATTATATCAGAAAGGGAAAAGCAGAAATATAACCAATAACTAACGAACAACTAACGCAATGCTAACGAATGACTAACCACGCATATCTTTTTTCCTATTTTAGGGTGTGATAATATTATCATAGACAAATGAGACATGAAACACAGAAACAACATCTCATTTGTTTCTCTTTTGCAAAAGAATATGGCAAATGATAAAGCGTCAGCTTATCACTGAAAGGTGATAGGTATGGCTCTTTTTTAATGCCAAAAATCAGATGACGATCTGACAGATTAGAACAGGAGGAAATGGTATGTCATACAATTATGATCACGATTGTCCGTTTGAAGCTTTTATCACAAATCTTGGAAAATACAATGAAGGTGAGCTGATTGGAGAATGGGTGAAATTTCCTACCACACCGGAAGAATTGCAAAATGTATTCGAGAGAATAGGAATCGGAGCTAAGGATGACTTTGGTAATACATATGAGGAATGGTTCATTTCTGATTATGACTGCTACGTCGATGGGCTGTATGAAAAACTCGGTGAATATGCAAATCTGGATGAACTGAATTATTTGGCTTCGAAATTAGATGAGCTGAATGCAAATGAGTATTATCATTTTCAGGCTGCTATGGAGATTAGTGATTATACAGGTAGCATCAAGGATTTGATTAACCTAATGGATAACCTTGATAAATATGATATTTATCTGGGTGTTGAAAATGATGAAGACTTGGGACGTTATTACATCGAAGAACTTGGTGCGATGGAAGTTCCAGAACATCTGAAAAGCTATATTGATTATGAAGCCTATGGTAGAGACATTGCATTGGATGAGGTAGGACAGTATACGAGTTATGGATATGTAAGAGATACCCTAGACACATTCGTGGAATATTACGATGGTGATTGTGAAAATATTCCTGAAGAATACAAGGTAACAACTTTTGCTAATGACAATAAGGAAGAGAGGGATACGATGGATTACGAATCATTTAAACAGGAAATGACAGAAGATATTAAGCAGAAATTATATGAAAGAGGCATTGATGACGTAGAAGTAAATTTTCATAACGTAGAAAAGACAAATCAGAGTTATGAGTCCATGACAGTAGTTCAGGGTGGAAGTAATATTGGTGTAAACTTCAATATTGAAAGTGCCTTTGAAGCGTATGAGCATACAGGGGATTATGCGGGTGTACTTGCAGAGTCTACTTTAGTAATCATGAATGGACTTGAAAATATGCCTGTAATTGATGCATCGGAATTAGTCAATTATGAGACCATGAAAGAAAAGCTTTCAATAGAAGTGATTTCTGCAGAAGCTAACGTAGAGTTGCTTACGAAAGTTCCACATGAAAACATGGAAGATATGGCAGTTGTATATCGATTTGTTCTGGAAAGCAATGAAGATGGTAGAGCCTCAATCTTAGTAACTAATGACATGATTGATCGAATGGGAGTTACACATGAGCAGCTTAGAGCAGATGCATTAGAAAATGCACCAGAAATCAGACCAGCTGTAATTCAGGGAATGAATGAGGTCATGAGAAAAATGATGGGACCTGAAGTGTTTGAAATGATGGGAATTCCTGAGCAGACAGAAGAGATGATGTATGTTGCATCAGTTCCTGATAAAAATGCTGGTGCTGGAGTGTTGGCATATCAGGAATTTATGGATCAGGCAGCAGAAAGACTTGGAGGAGACTTCTACATTTTACCTTCATCAATCCACGAAATTTTGTTAGTTCCTGACAATGGAGAGCAGATGGCAGATGATTTAAGAGATATGGTTGTACAGGTAAATGCTACAGAGGTAAGACCGGATGAGAAGCTTAGTGACAATGTATATCACTATGATTCCAAGGAGCATATTTTCGAACTTGCTGAAAAGTTTGAAGCAAGGCAGCAGGAAAAGAAATCTAAAGTGGAAGAAAAGTCAGAGGAGCATGGCTCGGTACTAAAAGATTTGAAGGATAAGCAAAAGGAAGTTGCAGCAAAGCCTCCTACAAAAGAAGTAGCTGAAAAGGCAACGAAATCAAAGGGTGGAGAAGCACTCTAATAGAACAGTCACACAGTGTCAGCTTATGGTGAATGCCATAGGTCTGGCACTTTTTTGATGGAAAGGTAAGGTAATACAATGTCAGGAGTATATTACGAAAAGAATAAAAGTTTAGGAAAACCACCAGTGAGTCATCCACAGAATTGTAGAAGTGAATGTCCGTATGGTCATGACAAATCGTTTTGTTTTCCTTGTTATAAAAAGCTGATGGAAGAGATGCAAAGCAAGAGAAAGGATCAGTAATGGGATTCGATTATTTTTATGAGGACCAGTCACAACAGTTTGCATTTTATCGGATTCCGAAGGTTCTATTTACGGATGATAGATTTCAAGGGATATCTACAGAAGGGAAAGTGTTATATGGGTTGTTACTTGATCGTGTTTCACTTTCTAGAGAGAATGGTTGGATTGATACAGAGGGAAGAGTATATATCATTTTTACATTGACTTCTATTCGGAAGGCTATGAACTGTGCAGAGAAATCAGCCATAAAGTATCTTCAAGAATTAGAAGCGTTCGGACTAATTGAGCGAATTAAGCAGGGACAAGGAAAGCCGGCGCTTATCTATGTGAAGAATTTTATAGACCAGCAGAATTTACAATTCAAGACCTGTAAGAGTTACAGTTCTGGGACAGTAAAAGTTACAGTTCAAGACCAGCAATTATTACAGCCTAATTATACTAATAATAATCATACTGATTTTAATAATACTAATCTAATCTTATCTGATGAGGAGCGGATGGGATACGAAGAATATTTAATGGAGCAACTTGATATATCTTCCTTAAAGAAAGAGTATCCGCATGATTCAGAAATGATAGACGGAATGGTTGAAATGATTTTAGATGTTCTTTGTTCTAAGAGAGAGACTATCCGAATTGCAGGAGATGAGAAATCTTTAAATGTTGTGAGGGGCAGATTTATGAAGCTCAGTATAGACCATATCAGATATGTAATGAATTGCTTACAAGGTAATACAACAAAAATTAGAAGTATCAAGCAGTATATACTTGCGGCATTGTATAACGCACCCGCAACGATAGACAGTTATTATCGTGCAGAAGTAAATTACGATATGGCGCAGGCAGATTTTAGGAGGACAGAATACAATGAATGAAAGAGAATATATTTTGGATTGCTTAGAAAAAATAGCAATGAATTTGGATCATATTGTTAGCGTGTTAGTACCGGAACAGTCGGTTATTTATATGGATGGAAATCAGAGAATGAATTGTATTAGTGTTGAGGATGCAGTGGAAATGATAGACCACATCGGATGTAATAGTGCTTCTGAGATGATTGGCAAGACTGATTATATTCTGATTTACGATGCAAGTAAGAAGCTAATTGTGGATGGAGAGTCATATTTACCATCAGGGTATTTGGTAATGAAATCAGAGTATGGCTTGCATGGTTTGGATGAAAGCGATATTAACCAGGTATTAGCTGAATTAAGAAGCAGAACTTGTACACTTGTGCTTGGAGAGTACAGAATTCAGACATACAAGCTTAGTTAGGAGGACACAATGAACAACAAACCATGGGCTTATGTTACATCTGCATGGAGTGCAGACCGAACCAAAGCAAAAAGAACTGCAAAGAGATATTGCAGAAAATTATATGAAGCAGGATATACACCTATCTGTCCGCTATTGTCATTGCCAGAGGTAATAGATGTAAGCAATGCGGATGAATATAAGGATTATTTGGATATGTCGGAGGATATGCTTAGACGTTCCAGAATTCTTGTGGTTTGTGGTGTTGAAGTAAATGAAACAGTACTTACAGACATAGGGATAGCGAATCGCTTTCATGTAGCATCATCCACGATGAGGGGAGTCCTTGGTGTGGATAAAAGTAAAAAAATTGAGTAGTAATGTGGATGGCAGCAGAAATGCTAGTACATATATTAGAAAGTGCAAGAAATGTAGTGGAAGTTAGACAAGAATTTCGAAAGAAATTCTTGCTAGTGCAAGCTGCCGAGCTTGCACTTGTTTTTACTTTATAGGAAAGTTCTCAAAAAGTTGGATATGATGTATAATAAGCAGGAAATAAAAAATGACATGACAAAAGAGCGAAGGTGCGACTTCGCCATGACGTTGATTATGAAGTTTTTTGTTTTGTTGGTTGAACTGCACT
>JAZNMO010000080.1:0-8566 GCA_045579665.1 Lachnospiraceae bacterium | reverse complement strand
ACATTTTCCATCTGTGCCAGCCATGCCATTCTTTCTTCTCTGGTAAATACAGCAGGTTTTACCTTAAAAGTCTTTTCCCAGATGCCATCAGCCAGAACATCCATGTAATCATCGCTCATGTAAACATCGATTGTGTTATCTCTGTCTGCACGACCAATCTTCTCCTTGAAAGGAAGATTCAATACCTGTGGTGCCTGGCGTAAGAACCAGTTATCAGCCTTGCTTCCTGCAAGTCTTGTACAGTGGATACGAGACTGCTGACCAGCACCGATACCGATTGCCTGTCCACCCTTTGCGTAGCATACAGAGTTAGACTGTGTATACTTTAATGTAATCATAGCAATTGCAAGGTC
Source organism: Lachnospiraceae bacterium (assembly GCA_045579665.1). Lineage (GTDB taxonomy): Bacteria > Bacillota > Clostridia > Lachnospirales > Lachnospiraceae > COE1. Next base: position 8,213 of record JAZNMO010000080.1, on the reverse strand, counting down.
AATCTTAGCAGACTCTGGAATCTCCTTGTTCTTTGTTACCATATTGCTGAATAACTCTTCGTTAATCACAAGCTCGTTTCTTCCCTGCTCGAATGTAACACCATATACATCCTTGTACTCGATAGGATTTGGAACATACTCAGGGTCAATCTGGATTACTGCATAGTTCCCCTTCTTCTTAGCCTTAAGAATCTCTAATGCTTCCGGCTCATATCCGGGAGCGATAACACCGTCAGATACCTCTCTCTTAATGATGTTAGCAGTTGCAACATCACAAACATCTGACAACGCAATGAAGTCACCGAAAGAAGACATTCTGTCTGCACCTCTTGCTCTTGCATATGCGCTTGCAAGTGGTGAAAGCTCACCCATATCATCTACCCAGTAAATCTTTCTCTCTACCTCTGTTAAAGGAAGACCTACTGCTGCACCTGCAGGAGATACATGCTTGAAGGATGTTGCCGCAGGAAGACCTGTCGCAATCTTAAGCTCCTTAACAAGCTGCCAGCCATTGAATGCGTCTAAAAAGTTAATATATCCCGGCTTACCATTTAATACTTCGATTGGAAGCTCGCCTTCCTTCATAAAAATCTTAGAAGGCTTCTGATTTGGGTTACAACCATACTTTAATTCTAATTCTTTCATAATCAAGACTCCTTTTTAATTAAGCGTTCTTATTGTAAATCTTTGTCTCATACTCGCCTGTTGCGATGTCAATGTATCTGATGAAAAGAGAAACCTTATTCTCTTCGTTTAAGCTGTTCCATACTGTGTTAGCAAACTCATCCATATCGTTAGGAATTGCAACTAACTTAGGCTCTCCCTCGAAGCTTGGAAGCGGATTACCATCACACTTATATGTATGGATGAAATGTCCCTCACCTGCTACAGGATTAGAGTATGCAAATGTATATCTGTTGCAAGCATCAGGATTACCGTTGTTGCTCTTTAAGATAGACATTGCATAGTTGTATGTTCCGTTCTCAATATGAAGAACACCTGAAATTCTAGGTGTATAGTTAGGAGCATCCGGCTCGAACTCTCTTGTACGAAGAGCCTGTTCAAATGTCATCTGCTCGTCCATTAAATCATAAATTGTATCTGTCTGGTCACCGTTTGTAACGATTGTCTTGTTGCCAAGTACACGTACAGGTGCATAAATGATTAAGCTAGGGTCACTTAATTTAGAAGGATCGAAAGCCTGTGTACGGATTCCCTGTCCTTCCTCTACGAATACACGGTTTCTGCTGTTCTCGCTTCTACCCATGATAAAGTAAGCGATAGCTGCCTTCTTTCCGTCCGGTGTCTTACCGATTACGATACCTCTGCCAGGGTATGCGTTTGTCTGTAACTCGTTTGCTAATGAAATCATTTCCATTTTCTCTACCTCCGTTTGTTCGTTGCTCCAAGTGGTTATATTAATTGACATAAAAAAACCACCCAGGCACATTTCACTAATGTTGCCCAGGCGGTCGGCTGTTCTATACTATGGTCACTCCCTGTAGGTTACTCCTACACAGATTACTCTGTTTCCGCCAGTCGTGTACCTGTCTGTTATCATATCTGAAATTTGCAAAGATTGCAAGCCCCTATTTCAACTTCCTTTCAACCTGACGTCTGGAAATCGGTCCTCCGTGAGAAGGTATGTACCACTGGCAAGGCTCCTGCAAAAGCTTTCTCCATGTCACCGCTACCAATCCTGGCTGATTTGCCCACAGCTGACTCACACCGAAAAATGCACGCTTACTCATGGCATCTCCAACCAGTGCCAGCTCATCATCTACGATAATGCTCACACTACCCTCCGAATGTCCCGGCGTCTCTATCAATCTGATATGCTCATCCCAAATAATCGGCTCATCAAAAGTGATCGCCTTCGCATCCCTGCACGCAGGATACTTGTTCAGGAAGGGTGCCTCACGCAGTACCTTCTCTGCCGGATTCAAGAACCCCTTTGCCGCCTTCGGAATCAGGCAATCCCCTGTCTGCACAAAATGCAACTCGCTGTCATGCACATATACCGGACAATGATATCGCTCTGCAATCCATGCCACATTCTCCACATGATTAATATGTGCATGTGTCAGAATCACGCCATCAATGGCAGATATATAGCAATCCTGCAAAAGTGTAAGCAAACGCTTCCTGCTTCGAATCGTCCCTGCGTCTATTAACCAATTCTCTTTTTCTGTCTTTATCACATAACAGTTACAACGCGCCAATTTCAAGCGAATCACCGTTATGCCATGCTTCGTAACCCATTTTTTCATAATATAATACCTTAAAAACAAAATAGCTTATCAGAATAATCCTTTACCCTGATAAGCTATATTACCATACTTTTCAATGAACTGAAATATGTTCACAAAGATTTCATGAATTTGTCAACGCTCCAAATATTAGAAATCGTCTTACCTATGCCTTAAGTGAAGCACAAATCGCCTGCACACCATACATCATAGTCTTCTTACCTTCCTGATATCTGTAGTTCGCCTTATTCGTTAAGATGGACGCAATACCTACAAGCATAAACCAAATATCCTCTGCTGCTGCCTTACTATCCGCATCAGTCTTTACATCACCCGAAAACTTTCCCTGTTCAATCAGCTCCATAACCTCATTCAGAATCTCATTCTCAATACGCTCATCAACCACCTGGAAGCAAGCGGTGTAATGCTGGAAATAAGCATTCCTCTCATAAATATAATCAAAAATAGCCTGTATAAAGGTATTGAAATTATCAAAATAAGATGCATCCTCTGACATAGCTGCTTTGGCACTCTTTAAAAGCTCTGTATTACATCTGTTTGCCACAAACATTGCAATCTCGTCTACATCTCGAAAACGATTATAGATTACTCTTCTGTCGCAATTCAACTCCTTGCATATTCTTGTAACAGTCAACGCATCAGGACCTTCCTTACAACCAATATTGACAGCTAAGTCTATAATTCTTTCACTTGTTTCATCTTCTATTCTCTTTCCTTTTGAAAAAGCCATCTCATTCACCCCACTATATGCACTGGTTTAGGCAAAGCACTTGGGGTGTGATTAGTCTTACGGATTAGGGAATATCCCACTACTTGCCATACTTCTATCTACTATTTTATCAATAAAATAGCGTGTTAGCAAGTAATTGTGCTCAATTTCCGACGCAAATTTGCGTTTTATGTAGTTATGTCTACCATTTTAGAGCGTTTTTGCTCTCATTTCGATATTTCTCTGGAAGTTTAATACGTCATGTGAATACTCTTCATTCATATACTTAGAAGTAATCAGGAAATCCGCAGTTGCTTTATTATTAGCAATCGGAATATCATATACCTGTGCAATTCTAAGAAGTGCCTTTACATCCGGGTCATGTGGCTGTGCCGCAAGAGGGTCAGAAAAGAAAATCACAAAATCAACTCTTCCCTCTACAATCTTGGCACCAATCTGCTGATCACCACCAAGAGGACCACTGTTATAGCCTCTGACAGGAAGTCCTGTCACCTCTGTAATCATACGGGCAGTAGTACCTGTACCGCATAAAAAGTGCTGCTTCAAAATATCCTTATTCTCCTCGCACCACTGTATCAATTCTCTTTTCTTACTATCATGTGCAATCAATGCAATATTTTTCTGTTTTGCAATAGTGAGTGTTATTTTATCCTTATCCATATCTTTTACCTGTCCTTTCCACTCATTTTATAGCTTTATTGTAAAAAGTGTTGCCCAGCGGCAACACTCTGCAAGAATCAGCCAAGCTGATTCTTGTTTAACTTCCACCACTTTCGAGCACTTTCCTATATCATAAAGAAAACACAGACAGAATTCAATAGAAATCTGCCTGTGTTTTGTTAAAGATTCTTTACATTCTGTCTTTAAGACTGCGCGATGGCATTCCCGGTATAAAGCTGATAATACTTGCCCTGCTTCTCAATCAGTTCATCATGGGTTCCTCGCTCAATAATTCTTCCCTGCTCCATAACCATAATACAGTTACTATTCTTAACTGTAGAAAGTCTATGTGCGATAACAAAGGTGGTTCTGCCATGCATCAGCTTATCCATACCATCCTGAATTATCTTTTCTGTTCGAGTATCAATTGAGCTTGTTGCCTCATCCAAAATCAATGCCGGCGGGTCTGCAATAGCGGCCCTTGCAATCGCTAGCAGCTGTCTTTGTCCCTGACTAAGGTTTGCTCCATCTCCTGTAAGCAGTGTATCATATCCTTGTGGTAACAGCTCGATAAACTCATGAGCATTAGCCAGCTTCGCAGCTGCATATACCTCTTCATCCGTAGCGTCCAGTTTACCATAACGTATGTTTTCTTTTACTGTTGCCGTAAACAAATGGGTATCCTGCAATACAATTCCAAGCGAACGTCTTAAATCACTCTTCTTAATCTTATTAATATTAATACCGTCATAACGAATCTTACCGTCCTGAATATCATAGAAACGATTAATCAAATTGGTAATTGTCGTCTTACCTGCACCGGTTGAGCCTACAAAGGCAATCTTCTGTCCCGGCTGTGCAAGCATTTCAATATTGTGAAGTACCATCTTCTCATCTGTGTAACCAAAGTCCACATCATCAAACTCCACCTTACCCTCAAGCAAAGTATAAGTCGTAGTATCTGAATCCTTGTGATAATGCTTCCATGCCCAAATATGTGTTCTTTCCTTGGTCTCCTTAATCTCCCCATTGACGATTTCGGCATTTACAAGAGTTACATAGCCTTCATCTGTCTCAGGTTCCTCATCAATCAGCTTAAAGATTCTGTCTGCACCTGCAAGTGCCATGATAATACTATTAAACTGCTGGCTAATCTGATTAATCGGCATATTAAAGCTCTTATTTAAGGTTAAGAAGCTTGCCAAGCCACCAAGTGTCAGTCCACTGATTCCATTTAATGCAAACAAGCCTCCCACGCAGGCACATACTACATAGCTGACATTACCTAGCTGTGCATTAATCGGCCCTAACATATTACCAAACTGATTTGCATTGTATGCACTGTCAAACAGCTCCTCATTCAATTCATTGAAACGCTTCTTGCTTTCCTCTTCATGACAGAATACCTTAACAACCTTTTGGCCTTCCATCATTTCCTCAATATATCCATTCACCGCACCGATTGCTTTCTGTTGCTTTACAAAATAACCGCCAGACAAACCAATTGCCTTCTTAGTTACAAAAAGCATCAAGGCAACCATTGCCAAACTTACCAAAGTAAGCGGCACACTCAAATACAGCATACTTCCCAATACACCGATAATGGTGATGGCACTGGTTAACAGCTGTGTCATACTCTGACTAATCATCTGACGAAGTGTATCAATATCATTGGTATAGGTTGACATGATATCACCATGTGCGTGTGTATCAAAGTACTTAATCGGCAGCTGCTGCATCTTTCTAAACATTTCATTACGAATATCTCTAAGAGTTCCCTGACTGACTACCATCATCAATCTTGCTGACAAATAAGTGGTTGCTGCACCCAGAATATAAATGACACCAACTCTTGCAATCGCCGAAGCCAATCCCGAAAAGTCCGGATTCTCCTGCCCAATCAATGGCACAATATACTCATCAATCAACGTCTGTGTAAACATCGTTCCTTGTAAACTTGCATATACACCAAAGAAAATACATGCAACAACTAATAACACGTGTATTTTATATTCCTTCAGTACATATCCCATTAAGCGTTTAAACAACTTTCCAGGATTTTCTACCTTCGGCATTGGTCCTCTGGGACCTCTTCCACCCGGTCCGCCAGGTGGGGGGCCAAGGGGTTTCTTTTCCTGCACCGGTCTTTCATTTGCCATCAGTTGTCACCTCCGTTCTCATCAAAGTCTCCGCTTCCCTGTGTCTGAGATTCGTATACTTCTTTATAAATATCGCTCGTTATTAATAATTCTTCATGAGTTCCCACTGCACTTATCCTACCATGGTCCATCACAATAATTCTGTCTGCGTGCTGTACGCTGCTGACTCTCTGTGCAATAATCAGCTTAGTTGTATTTGGAATCTCTTCTGCGAACGCCTTTCTAATCTTTGCATCTGTTGCTGTATCTACCGCACTGGTGCTGTCATCTAGAATCAAAATCTTAGGCTTCTTTAACAAAGCTCTGGCAATACACAATCTCTGCTTCTGTCCACCTGAAACGTTGGTACCGCCCTGTTCGATATATGTGTTATATTTTTCAGGCATCCTCTGAATAAATTCGTCTGCACAGGCAAGCTCACAGGCTCTCCTGCACTCCTCTTCTGTCGCCTCTTTATTACCCCATCTAAGGTTATCAAGTATAGAACCACTGAACAATACATTCTTCTGCAAGACTACCGCTACCTCATTACGAAGCACTTCCATGTCATATTCCTTTACATTATGACCACCTACAAGAAGCTCTCCTTTTGTTACATCATAAAGACGGCTTATCAGATTTACAAGACTCGACTTAGAGCTACCGGTTCCACCGATAATTCCGATTGTCTCACCGGATGCAATCCTAAGATTAATGTCTTTTAATACTTCCTTACTGCCATCTCCGTATGCAAAATGAACATCCTGAAACTCAATACTTCCGTCAGAAACCTCCATAATCGGATTCTCAGGGTTCTGCAGGTCTGACTTCTCATCCAATACCTCTGCAATACGCTTTGCTGCCGCATGGCTCATGGTAAGCATTACAAATATCATAGATACCATCATAATATTCATCAATATATTCATACAGTAAGCTAACAAACTCATCAGCTCACCTGTTGTTAATCCATTGGCAACAATCATCTGTGCACCAAACCATGACACCAGCAAAATACTTGCATATACGGTAAACTGCATCAGGGGTGAATTGAGAATAACCAGCTTTTCTGCACGAATCGATGTATCATAAATATCATCTGCCGCCTTGTAGAACTTATCCGTCTCATAGTCCTCTCTGACATATGCCTTTACCACTCGAATGGCAGATACATTTTCCTGCACGCTGTTATTCAATGCATCATACTTCTCAAACATCTGTCTGAAATACTTGGTTGCTCTCGGAATAATAATGGAAATCATTACTGCAAGGAAAACAACCGCCACAAGATAAATGCTTGCCAGTCTGGCATTAATTTTAAATGCCATAATCATCGCTACAATCATGGATATCGGTGCTCTAAATGCCATTCTCAACATCATCTGATATGCATTCTGTATATTCGTAACATCTGTTGTTAAACGTGTAATCAAGCTTGATGTTGAATATTTATCAATATTTGCGAAGGAATAGGTCTGTATATTCTCAAACATCGCCTTTCTCAAATTTCTTGCAAAGCCTGTAGAGGCTCTTGCTCCATACTTTGCTCCCATAAGTCCTGCAAACAGTCCTATCAGGGCTACAATCAGCATAATCCCGCCAACCTTCATGATATGTCCCATATCACCAGCATTCACACCATAATCAATCAGGGACGCCATCAAAAGCGGAATAATCATTTCCATAATGACTTCCAAAATCATAAAGAGCGGCGTAATAATGGAATCCTTCTTAAATTCCTTAATCTGTGCGCCTAGTGTCTTTAGCATACTGTTTTACTTCCTTTCTTTTCATACTCCTCATTCATTCCTTGCTCAAGATTCTTAGTTATCTTATCCGCCACCGCAAAGAAGGTATCTATCTCCTCTTCCGGAATACCCTTTAGCATATTGGCATCAATCTGGTCCAAGGTACATTTGCACAATCGGGACATTTGCTTTCCCTCTTCCGTTAATACAATTTTCTTTAGTCTGGCATCTCCCGGTACTGCCTCGCGCTTAATATAGCCCTTCTGTTCCATAAGTTTTACCACACTTGTTACTGTAGACTTCCCCATAGAAAAATCCGCCTCTATGGTCTTCTGATAAATATCTCTATGTGCATTATGCTCCAAATATCCCATAATCCAGCCATGCATAATCGTAACTTCATCAATGCCGGCGTCCATTCCTTCCTTTAGGAATCGACGCTTAAATGCGGTATTCATCTGCCGAATCGCACAGCCTAACTTTTGGGGCTTATCCTTCACTGTTCACACCTCCTGTATCTGTTCTCTCTTTTACCAAAATAGTTCGTCTGCGAACTGTTCGTACTCTAACATTCTATCTCAAATTGTATTCATCTACAACTACAATATTCTAAAAAAAGAATAAAGAAACTATTAATTTGTATCCAAGTCGGAGGCCAAGCGGTCTT
>JAZNMO010000079.1:0-5000 GCA_045579665.1 Lachnospiraceae bacterium | reverse complement strand
GGATTTCATGTGACGAATTTGAATATCGCTCAGGTAAAGCAGAAGCATGGAATTATTGAGCGAGAAAATTATAATAAAGCCAAGTTAGAAGATAAAAAGCAACCGGGATGTCCTGAGGATAAAGTGAAAGCGATAGAGGCTGCTATGAGACATTACCAGATGATTTAGTAAATATGCTGTGTTGCACTAACAGCTGTGAAGAACGAGGGATGTTTAATGAAACTCAAAATTGCGGTTTGTGATGATAATAAGCTTGACCAGGATTATGTCATTAAGCTTTTGCAGGAGTATGCGAATGAAAATGGAGTAATACTAGAAATTCAAGCTTTTATTTCAGCGGAACAGTTTCTTTTTCAGTATGTAGACGAAAAGGATTACCAAATTCTTGTTTTGGATATTGAGATGGAAAAGATGAATGGAGTAGAACTTGCAAAGAAGCTTAGAGAGAACAATAAGGAAATTCAGATTTTTTTTGTAACCGGATTTTCTGATTATATTTCAGAAGGGTATGAAGTTGATGCGTTGCATTACTTAATGAAGCCGGTTAGCAAAGAGAAGTTATTTAGAGTGATGGAGAAAGCCGTATCAAATCTAAAAAAAGAGGAAAAGGTTCTTTTTGTACAGGAAAATGGGGAAATGTTGAAAATATTGACAAAGAACATTTGTTATGTGGAAGTTTTTTCGCATTTCTGCAGTATTCACACGACAAAAGGTGTTATTGAAACCAAAATGAGTATCAGCGATTTAGAGAAGAAATTAGTCGATGGTTTCATCAGAGTACATAGGTCTTACTTGGTCAATTTAGAGCAGATAAAGAAAATTGCAAAAACCGAAATTTATATGGACAACGGAAACATTGTTCCGTTGTCCCGTAGAAAATACAAGGATGTGAATATTGCATTTATTCAATATTTCAGAGGAAGGACTGGTGCAGAATGAAATTGATAGATTTATTGTTTGGCAAAATGATTAATCGAAAGATTTCGGAATATCAGTCAGACTTGATGAAAAAACACTGTGATGAGGTGCAAAACATTTATAAAACCATGCGGGGATGGAGACATGATTATCATAATCATATCCAGACACTTCTTGCGCTTTGCGGTGATAAAGAGCGTACTAAAGAGTATTTATTGAAGTTAAATGATGACCTTACTACGGTTGATACGGTTATTAAGACCGGAAATGTGATGGTAGATGCTATTTTAAACAGCAAAATATCTCTTATGAAATCAAAGGGGATTTTGGTAAATGCGAAAGCAATTGTGCCTGCAGAACTTGCAGTTTCAGAGATTGATTTGTGTACTATTATTGGTAATTTGCTGGACAATGCCATGGAAGCGGTTTTGCATCAACCAGAGAATGACGATAGGTTTATTCGAGTCTTTATAGGAATATTAAAGGAACAGCTGTACATCTCTGTTTATAATTCCACTTGTGGAGAGCTTAAGAAAAGAAAGAATACATATGTGTCCACAAAAGGCAGTGAGAACCATGGTTTTGGATTAGCCAGTGTGGATCGTATTGTGAAAAAATACAAAGGATTTATCAACAGACAGGATGAAGAGGGGGTTTTTGCTACAGAAGTGATGCTACCTTTTTCATAATTACCATTTGCGTTAAAATAGTGACCACTCACGCTAGAATTTCGTGAGTGGCTTCTTTTTATGCTAAGATTAGGTAGAACGAAAATGTATATAGTATGAAGGGAGAAGACATGAATCAGGACAAAAGATATAGCATATTACAAAATCTTTTATATTGTTTGAGAACCACAAAACAAACATATCCCATCCTTTTGGTGTTTTGTTTTAGCATAATTGCCATAAATTGTGTAATACCTGTTCTTACCGCCTTTTTACCCAAGGTAGTTATTGAAGAAATAACAGTTGGAACGGATGTCTGGCATATACTATTGATTACAGCGGTATTTACTCTTACGCTTGCGGTTCTGATGGGACTACAAGAATACTTGGACAGATTAATATACTGGCATAAGTTTAAGATGAATGCTTTTTTTCTTCGGATGATTACAAAGAAAGGGCTTACCACAGATTACAAAAATCAGGAAAATGAACACTTTAGAAAACTGCAAAGTGAGAGCTTTGTAAGTTGTAACGGACAATTTTCATATTATGCGCAAACCTACGATGCAGTAGTTCTGTTTTTTTCTAACTTTTTGGGATTTTTGGCTTTTGCGGGAATTTTAGTTACGCTTAATTCTTTCCTTATTCTTTTTTTATGTGCTACTACCATTGTGAGCTTTCTTATCAATCGTAAGATTATTAAGTGGGTGGATAAAAATAACGAAGAAAAGGTTGGTTATGAGCAACGAATGCAGTATATTGTCAGTACTTCGGAGGATATGCAGGCAGCTAAAGATATACGTTTATATAATATGTCAGTTTGGATGAACAAGATTTATCAAGACAACATGAAGGGATTGCTTGGATGGTATCGGAAGTACACTGCAAAACTATTTGGTGTTTCTGCTGTAGACAGCAGCCTTATTTTTTTTAGAGAAGGGGTAACATACTTGGTTTTGTTGTACATGGTATGGAACGACAAAATATCTGTTGCAGAGTATGTGCTTTACTTTAATGTAGTTGCTGGATTTTCTGTGTGGCTTAGCAGCATGTTGGGACAAATTAACAATCTTGAGAGGCTGAGCTTGGCAATGAATCGTTTTCGAGCGTATTTGGACTATCCGGAGGAATACAAAAGAGAGGAAGGACTTCCGGTAGAAAAAATAGAACAACCCAGGAAAATTAAGTTAGAAAACGTCAGCTTTAGGTATAGTAATGATGGCACAGATATTCTAAAGAATTTAAATCTTGAAATAGTATCTGGAGAGCATTTGGCGGTTGTAGGTTTAAACGGAGCCGGAAAGACGACGTTAGTTAAGTTAATCTGCGGATTAATTGATCCAACAGAAGGGCGTGTTTTATATGATGGGGTTGATGTAAGAGAGTATAACAGAAATCAGTACTATCGTATTTTTGGTGCTGTTTTTCAGGATTATTCCATCATGCCTGTTACCATAGAAGAAATTGTTTCAGAGGACATAGGCGAATCTATCGATTCTGCCCGCGTAGAAAAATGCTTGAAACAGGCAGGGTTGTGGGATAAGGTTTCTTCTTTGGAAAATGGAATACATAGTCATTTTGATAAAGCTTTTTGGGATGACGGAATCAATTTTTCTGGTGGAGAAATGCAGAAACTGCTACTGGCAAGAGCTTTGTATAAGCAAGCTCCGGTGGTTATTTTAGATGAACCTACAGCTGCTTTAGACCCTATTGCCGAGAATCGTTTATATGAATCCTATGATGAAATAATGAAGAATAAAACTACAGTTTTTATATCCCATAGGCTTGCATCTACGAGATTTTGTAATCGTATTCTTTTGATAGAAGGGGCACAGATACAGGAAGAAGGAACTCATGAGGAGTTGCTTGCCCAAAAAGGAAAATATTATGAGTTGTTTGAAACTCAGGCAAAATATTATCGTGAAAACTTGGATGGAGAGGAGGTAGAGCATGAATCTTAAAAAACGAATAGATATTACAAGACGCGGGTACACCATTTTAAATACATATATACCGGGACTTATTAGAGCAAAAGCGATTTCGGCTATAATAGAGGCTCTTACTCCTTTCGTAACTATTTGGTTTTCGGCTAGAATTATTAATGAAATGGCGGGAGAGAGAAGTGCAAATGCTCTTATTTTCTATGTATTGATGATTATCGGAATTCATTTTGCATTCTCAATGACTAAGAATGTAATGGATAGAATAGTGGATGAGAAAGAAGCCGGAATGTGGAACTACTTTCGAAAGGTTTTTTCCGATAAGCAAATGAGCATGGATTATGTGGATCTTGAAGATTTGGACATTCAAAAATTACAACAAAAGGCCAAAGAAAACCTATTTATGTTCGGAAACGGATTGGGACAACTTGTTTGGGGAACAGCAGATTTGGTTAGAGTTACGGTGGGAATTATTGCTTCTGTTTCCTTGACGGCTTCTCTGTTTATGGCGAAATCGGGAAGTAAAATGTTGGATTCTTATTTGTGGATAGTTGTTATTTTGGTAGTGGTGATTTTGTTTGGCATGATTTATGGAGTTTTGACAAAAAAAGAGAATGCTGTGTTTCATAAATGGACAGAAAATACCGTGTGGTTTAATCGGACCTTTCAGTTTTACGGACATGAGCTTTATGACAATACTGGGAGAGCCAAAGATGTAAGAATTTATGAGCAGGAAAAGACCGCAGACAGAGAAATGCAGAAGCTTGAAGAACACAATAAGAGAGATGATGTTTACCTTTCTAAAATGAGTGCTTACAAAGGTATCATGTATTTAGCAAGGGGAATCGGAAATGCGTTGTGTTATCTTTTTGTTGTTGCAAAGGCTTCCTTGGGAGCCTTTGGTGTAGGAAGTATTGTCCAGTATGTAGGAGCTTTTACGGAGCTTGTACAAAACGTAGGAATGCTTACATGGTTCTATTTTGATAATGAGGTATATTGTGGGCATCTGGAAAAACTGTATGAATATCTGGATCTCCCTAACAAAAAGTATCAGGGAACGATTCCGATTGAGAAGGTATTTTTTTGCAATGATGGGGAAAATGAGTATGAGATAGAATTTAAAAATGTTTCTTTTAAATACCCAAACAGTGACACATATGTACTTAAAAATATCAATACCAAGCTAAGCATAGGGAAGAAACAGGCTTTTGTGGGAGAAAACGGAGCAGGAAAAACCACCTTTGTAAAGCTGCTCTGCCGATTATACGATCCTACAGAAGGAGAGATTTTGTTAAATGGAATTAATATAAAGAAATACGACTATGAGGAATACATGCAATTGTTTTCTTTTGTATTTCAAGATTTCAAACTATTTGCTTTTAGCCTTGGTCAGAACATCGCTACAGATGTAACTTATGATACAGAGAAAGCCATAGAATGCATGAAAAAAGTATCTTTATATGATAGATTTCTA
>JAZNMO010000078.1:0-30675 GCA_045579665.1 Lachnospiraceae bacterium | reverse complement strand
CGGCTTTCTCCCTCACCACAGATTACAACACGCATCTTCGGAAAATCATTCGCTATTTTTGAAAACGCATGTATCAGCATTGCATGATTCTTATTCTCATCCAAGCGTCCGGCTGCAATAATAACCGGTTCTCTTTCTCCTGTATATCTTTCTCTTAAGAACTGTAAATTTAAAGGATTGGGTAACACAACTGCTTTCTTTGCCACCTGATGACAAAAAAACTCTTTGGATTGTTCCGTCTGCAAAACAACGCCATCAGCCAGAGAAAACAAAATATTTGCCAGCTGTCGGTTCTTTCCCGGATATTCCATATGAGGCTCACCTCGAACAGAAGACACTACCTTAACAGGCAGTCCTAGTGCTGTAATGATTGCCATAAAGTTATTTTTACCGATAAAAGATAAGATAACATCCGGCTCAAAATCTTTCCATATCTTTCTCATCGTTTGGAATCTTACCAAAAAGTTATGAATACGCCCACCCTGCACAAGCTCCGGTGCCGGCTCTGAATATACTCTTTTTATCTCTGAAGATATCTCGTATTCTACTTCTCTCTGATACTGTGTTACCAGCAATACTTCATGCCCTTTTGCATGAAAATACTCAGCAAGATTAACCATCACTCGTTCCGAGCCGCCTTTCTGCAAAGAGCTGATAAATAGTGCTATCTTTTTCATGTTATCCTCATTTCTCAACTACAAATACTATTATCATTAAAGCTTTTTATTCAGATGCAAAGAATGCTTCATAATCAAACAAATCATAGAATATCAGCATCGTAAAATATTCTTCATAGTTCTCTTTTGTTAATAATCCAATTCCATCCTTCATATTCTGCAGGATTCTCTCACTATAAAACTGATTATAATGTAAGCTATCAATATAAAAGCTCAAATCACAAATCATCAAATAATCATCAAAGAACGAATACAAATGAACATTTTCATACGGCAACAGCATCTCCACCTGAATCCTATGCGCTTCTATGGTCTTCTCATAAGTCCCCATTCGCTGTAAATCATCCCAGTATAATATACTGTAAGGTGGTATAAACAAATAAAATTCTGTTTCCGGATGCGCTTCAATTAACGAAAGCACATTCTGTTCCATATTTCCCCTCAGTTTTAACTCTTCCTCTGCAGTTAAAGTATACTGTTGCTCTGAAATCTCTTTTCTTTGATATCCCTTTCTCAAAGCATTCGCATTATATTCATATTGTCCATGCCAGTTCTTATATGCATCAAAGGTAGATGACTTGCCGCCACTTTCCATGAACTCAAATACATAGTCTGTATAAGTAACAAAGATGTCCTTATTTAATACATAGTATACATCATTAAATACATTATCGTCATACAAATACTCAGGATACTCCTCATAGCTCATGCTATCCTTATCTGTAAACAACATGGTTAAATCAAGACTTCTCACTACCATATCAATATTGTCGTTATATCGAAACGCATCTTCCAAAAGCTCATTTATTTCACGATATGTAGCTCCTGACATAGGCACCTTAATTGCATTGGTTCCAAATAACGAATCCAAAGTAGATGTTTTAAAATTCTGTGTCATGGAAGTTCCAGTTATTACCGCATCATAATCAAAATGACGAATAATACCATCATTCATATATCTTTCATCAAACAAAGGATATTCCAGTTCTTCCACAGGCGCATGGTAGTGAAAAAGCGGATCAACATATACAGTAAGTCCGACAAATCCCAGTACTAGAGCCAGCATTCCTATCACTGAAATCATAATATAAGTTTTACTTTTCATGCTTGCCCCTCTTTCTAAAAGCTACCATAGATATATTCCACTACGTTTGCAAGTGAAATAACCGACCATAGGAAAAGAACCATTGTCATAACGCACTTAACCACTGTTGGCTTAAACTGCTCTGCACGGTCTTTCACATTTAGAGAAATAATAAGTGCCGCTAATACAAATATTACCATTTCTAAACCTTTACAGCCTGCAAGCATATCATTGAACCAATCAAACTTAGCTGCAAGATACTTAAATTCCGTAATTCGAAAAGTCTCCAACAAACCATCGCTAACACCACGATTATCCACTCTTACAACCTTACCTAAAATCTTTGTTGCATATTCAACAGAAGGAGCCCTGAAAAATGTCCATGTTATATTAACAAATATAAATGTGAACAACCATCTGACTACGCCACTAAGCTTTTCCCACTGTTTATGAAACATTCTATTCAAACAGCTTGCAACACCATGCATCGCTCCCCACGCAACATAAGTCCACGAAGCTCCATGCCACAAACCACTTAACAGGAAAATAATCATGGTATTCAGGTAAGTACGAACTTTTCCCTTCTTGCTCCCTCCTAAAGGGAAATAAATATATTCTCTCAAAAAGGTAGTAAGTGAAATATGCCATCTTTTCCAGAACTCCATAATCGATTTCGCCTGATAAGGTGCATCAAAGTTATCCATAATATCAATATTAAGCATTTTGGAAACACCCACAGCCATATGACTGTATCCGCTGAAATCAAAGTAAATCTGAAGTGAATAACACAACACCACTAACATCGCATCCATAGATGTCATTACATCTACAGATGTAGAATATCCCCACTTCACTGCTGCCGCAAGAACATCTGCAACCAATACCTTCTTTGCCAAACCGACCACAAAAAACCATAAGCCGCAAGCAAACATATCCGTATGAAACCTTCTTTTTTTCTCATCATGAAATGCAGACACTAAATCCTGATATTTTGCAATTGGTCCCTGTACCAGCTTTGGGAAATAGAATGAATAAAACAAATAGTCAGATACCCTTAGCTTGGAAATAGTCCCCCTGTTCACATCCACCTGAAATGCAATCTGTTGGAATGTCCAAAAACTGATTCCAATCGGTACCAGAAGCGTCTTTGCTACATACTCGGTTCCCATATATGCATTCCAATTAGCAAGTATAAAACCGGAGTATTTAAAATATCCTAATATTGCAACATTACCTACAATTGCAAATGCCATTAGCAACCTTTTAAAAAGGCTTTTCTCCGATACCTTTTGCTGTAAGAATGCACAAAGAAAATTCACCCCTGCACTAACAAACAAAAACGGATAATATGCAACATCTGCATAACCAATAAATACCAACGAGGCCAATATGATCCAATATTGCGCCAAAGGAACCCTTCGAACCAATCGAAGTACATAATACCCCAACAATACCAATGGCAAAAATAGCAAAATAAAAATGTATGAATTAAAATCCAAAGTTACCTCCCCCTAACCATACAACCTAAATATAAGTCTGATACCACTGTTGAAACACATAAAATGCCCAAATCATCCTTGAATAATTCGAACCGCTTCCTGCTCCTGCGTCTCCCTTCTTCAAATAGTTGGTAACGAAATCTGAAACATAGCTTTCTGCAAACAATCCCTGCTCTTTTAGATAATGTACATCTGCCATCCCAAGCAATTGTTCCTTCAAAGGTCCACGTAACCACTTATCCATCGGCACTGCAAAACCCACCTTAGGTCTCTCTAGCAATTCTTTGGGAATATACTCGTATGTCAAATCCTTTAGAATTCTCTTCTTCATACCCTCTTTATATTTAAACTCATGAGGAATACTAAATGCAAATTCCATGACATCTACATCCAAAATCGGACATCTGGATTCCAAAGAATACTTCATAGAAGCTCTATCCACTTTGCAAAGAATATCTCCCGGAAGATATGTATCCATATCCAAAAGCATCCTGCGCTCCTGCCAATTGGCTTCATTATAGGCAGTCTCCATATCATAATAGCAGCATATTCCCGGTTCACGTACCATACTTTGAGCAACTTTCAGAGTATTACCGCCAACAAACTGTGTCTTTGCATCTTTATTACGATTCTTAGAAATCACTCTCATTTTAAATGGATAATGCTTCTCGAGATTGCCTATCCTACCTATTTGATGAGCAATCGCACCTATCTTGTCCAGCTTCTGTGCCTGCAAAACCTTTGTATATAAATTGTAACCACAAAAAAACTCATCTCCGCCATCACCTGAGAGTGCTACCGTAACATGCTTCTTTGCCAGTTCCGATACAAGCATCGTTGCAATCTGGGAACTATCTGCAAACGGCTCATCAAAGTACTTTGGAATCGAATCTACCAAACGAAGCATATCCTGTTCATCGATATACATTTCTGTATGCTCCGTTCCCAGATGCTTTGCGACTTCCTTCGCATAAATTGCCTCATTATACTTCTCCTCATGAAAACCAATCGAAAAAGTCTTAACAGGCTGTTCCGACACAGATTGGGCAATTGCCGATACCAAAGAAGAATCATATCCACCGCTTAAAAAACTCCCCAATGGTACATCTGCTATCATTCTCTGCCTTACCGATGCTTCCAAAATCCTCTTTAACTCAGACTTAGCCTCTTCATAATCCTTGGGGCCGGTACCTTTCTTCTCATGATACACCGTCTTAATATCCCAATATTTCCACTGGGTAACAACGCCGTCCTTGTACTTTACAATACCTCCCGGTGATACCTTGTATACATTCTGAAAGATTGCTTCCGGTCCTGTCAGATACTGTTGGTACAAATATCGTCCCAAAACCTCCTGATTAATCTCCTTCTGAAAGTACGGATATGCCATAATAGGCTTTAGTTCAGATGCAAATACAAAATGCTCACTGTCATTCCAAAAATATAGTGGTTTCTTACCAATTCTATCCCTAATGAGATACAACTCGTTTACTTCTCTATCATAAAGAGCAATCGCAAACATACCCTTTATTCTTTCTACGAACTGTATTCCCCATCTCAAATAAGCTGCCAAAATAACCTCTGTATCACAAGTCGATACATACGGATAATCTGCCAGCTCCTTCTTCAATTCCTGATAATTGTATATTTCACCATTAAATACAATACTGACTCTTCCATTAGAAGAATGCATTGGCTGATGTCCTAATGGCGACAAATCTAAAATGGAGAGACGCCTTTGTGCCAGCCCCAGAGTAACACCATTCTTCATATCCAGTAATTCAGCGCCATTATCATCCGGACCTCTATGATACATGGTATCATTCATCTTCTTTAGTTCATCCAAAGAAACCTTATGTCTCCCTGCAAAACCACATATACCACACATTCTGCGTTTCTCCCTCCCGCATTACTTTCTTCTACCTAAAATCTTATCTATATAGTCAACCCATTCCTCGCAAATCTTCACCGGATGCACTTTATCCAATACTCTACGTGCCTCCATCCCCATAGCCTGAGCCTCCTGCGGCTTGCTTAACATATCATTCATCGCCTCACTCAAAGCTTCCACATCTCCAACAGGAACCAACAAACCGGATACCTTATCTTCAATCAGCAAAGCCGAACCACCACACGGGCAATCTGTTGATATAACCGGTAATCCTACTGCCATCGCTTCTATCAACGCATTTGGCATACCTTCAAAATCCGAAGATAAAACAAACAATGATGCCTTTTCCATTTCCTGTTTGATTGAATTAGTTGTTCCCATAAATTGAACTCTATGCTTCAAATTATGCTCGTCCACATACTTTTCCAAGCTTTGAGCAATATCTTCATCTTGAACATCGCCATAAATCTTTAGCACATAATCCGAATGCTTATCACATATTGCTGCAAATGCTTCCACCAAAAGCATCTGATTCTTTTGCTTTGCAATTCGCCCTACGGATATAATTGTTTTTTCTCTTTCTTCAACCTTCTCAGCGTTCACTTCTAAATAAGCATCTGCAATCGGATTAAAGATGATTGTGGACTTATCTTGCAGCTTTTTTGAAAAATATTTCATAGCATCAGGCGTCTGAAAAACACAACCTGCTGCCTTCTGCTCCATAAGTCTTGTGGCAAACTTATGAGGCTCATAATCCTCTACCGGATTATTTCTAACCGAAACCAAAAGCGGTATTTTGCTGCCCAACAAAGAAAAAGCACTTCTGAAATTGGCTTTACAGCAAAAAGATATCACCAAATCCGGCTTTTCCTGTCTGATACACTGTCTAAGTCTTGTTAAACGAATCCATGCCTTGCTTAATCTTGACTTTTCTTCATCCTGCTTTGTTAAGCCCACCGAAACACGCTTTACGCCCTCGTCCAGTCTGTATTCATTCTCCGAAAACCACTGCGTTGCAACAATAACCTCATATCCACGTCGTACAAAGTACTGCGATAAAATACTTACAACTCGCTCAGCTCCGCCGCGCCCCATACTATTTAAATGAAACAATATCTTCATTCACACTTTTCTCCATACAGTTTTATTCATCGCCGCCTACAACCTTAGCAGGTACTCCTGCTAAAATGACATTCTCCATATCACATGACTTGGTAACTACCGCATTCGCCCCTACCTGAATATGGCTTGCCAGTGTAATATCTCCAAATATTTTTGCCCCAGGTCCTATATATACATAATCACCTATATGCGGTGCTTTATCATGATTGGCTCCTATACATACTCCCGGATGAAGTCTTGCATATTTTCCAACCTTAGCATTTGCATTAATGATAACAGAACCAAGATGTACAATTTCAAATCCCTCATCCAATACATTAAGCGGGATAGATATACCATATCTTGTCTGGATTCGAAGTAATCTTATTAAATACCAATAACGTGAGAGCTTTCGATTATTCGTTGTATATTCTGCTTTTCTCAATAACAACGCATGCTTATACAATATCTGCTGCTCTGTTAAATAAGCCGGCAAACAGTAATACCATTTCTTACCGTACACCTTTTCTTCTATCTCTAAAACACGTTTCAATTCTGCCTTAGTCTCTATTCTCATTATTGCACACCCCTAGGTAAAACTCAGATAATCTTTCTGCCTGCTCTTCTACATCATAGCCTGCTTCCCTTACCTGCTCTACATGTGAAGTTCTCTGATATACTATCTTCGCTAATATTTCCTTTGCCCACTCATCTGCCGGCAAATCTATGCTCATTTGCTTCATCAAATCAGTAACAAGTGCTTCCTTGGTTACCCTATCAGACAGTATTCCTCTTAGTCCGGTTGCCTGAGCTTCAATCGCTGTTCCCGGCAAGCCTTCATAAAAGGATGGAAGAATAAAGAAATCCATCGCCTGATAATAATCTACTACATTTTTCTGATTGCCTGTAAAAATGATGTATTTCTCCAGCCCCTTATCTTTCGCCTTTTTCATCATTTCTTCTTTGAGACCGCCGTCTCCAACAAACATCATTCTGCATTTGGAATCCCTTCGATAGCAGCACTCGAAAATATCAAGCATATATGCGTGATTTTTCACTGCATTAAACCTGCCAACATGTCCTATGACATAGGCATCCTTTTCAATTCCTAGTGCTTCTCTTAGCTCATTACGCTTCTGCTCCTGATATTCAAATCGACCAACGGAAATAGCATTAGGAATCATCTTCACTTTTCCTTCCTGCACTGCTCGTTCTCCAAAAACAGCCACTCCCGCCAAATCAGAACAGGTAAAGCATTGGTTACATTTCTCACTTAAATTTCTTCTAAATATATTTGTAACAAAGCCCTTTATTCCTTTATCCACGCCTGCACTTCTGGCATGAGCTATCGTATATGCATTCCCATATTTCTTAGCAATAGGCAGATAAAGCCCTGCTACACTTGTCATATGACCATGTACAATCTGAATCTCAGGATGTGCCTGCATGAACTGCTTCCAGCTTCTTCGATACTCAATTATATTGTAAATACGAAAACGAGGAACGTGGTAAACATGTCCTCCCATATTCTCTATCTCGCTCTGATATGCACAGACATCACTTGTATGCTGCATAAAATCAAACTGTATCTTCTCTCTGTCGATATTGCGATACAAATCCATAATTCGACTCTCTGCACCACCGATATCTAATCTTCCCACAACATGTAATACGTGAAGTTTTTCTCTATTCTTTAACCCCTGCTCCATTCCCATATCCTCATCTCTACTACATCTCTCTAAAGTACTTTTCATACCACTTCGCTAAGGCCTGAACATCATAACCATAGGATGCTATCTTCTCCTGCTGGCAGGCTCTGCTTTTTCCTTTGCTCTGCTGTACCAATGCAATCGCACGTTCTGCCCAATATTGAGGTGCCACATCAATTGATGCCATTTCTACAAGCCCATCTGAGACAATCACATCCTTTGTTATCGTATCAGAAATCAAACATGGCAAACCTGCTGCCTGCGCCTCGATTAATGTCAAAGGCAAACCTTCAAAAATAGACGGAAATACCAACACATCAAAGCATGACATAAAACACTCCACATCGTGTCTTATCCCTGTAAGAATCACTCTATCTCCAATCCCTAAACGCTTTATCTCCTGCTCAATCTTTGGTCTCAAATCACCTTCACCAAGACAGAAGCATACCGCATCCGAATCTCTCTCCAGAATCTCTTTAAAAATCGACATAAGATATATATGATTCTTTGACTCTATAAAATTTGCAATATGTCCATATACATGCTTACCTTCTAAATGAAATTCCTCTATAATCTTTTTTGCTTTTTCTTCTTTATATTCAAATTTGTGAATATCAATCGCATTATGAATTACTTCATAGCTGCGCTTACCAAACATCCACTTACCTGCCTTTTCTGAACATGCCAGGCGTTTCGTTGCCGCAACATTCATAAACAATCTGCCCACCTTGTGCAACAGCTTTTGCGGATCTGTCTCATTATGAGAATGGCAGATTGTCTTAGCTCCAGCAAGCTTTGCAGCCATCAATTGCGGCACCACAAGCGCATTAGCGGTATGCCTGATTACAATCGGATATTGATTATCCTTTACAATTCGATACAAACCTCGAAGACTTTGTATTGGTTGTCGTGTCAAACGCGGCAGCTCATAAAGTCTGCCTCCCATCATCTCTATCTGCTCTGCATAATCATTTTCCTTTCTTGCATGTACAACAAAGTCAAATTGAATCTGAGACCTGTCTATGTATCCATACAGATTCATAATAAAATTCTCCATTCCTCCCGGATACATTGCCCCTACAATATGCAATACTCTGATTGGCTTTGACATAATCAATTATCCTTTCATTCTAACCAATGTATATTTTACCTTCGCAAGTATATATTCTACTACTCGTCCCCAAATATGTCTTCTTACAGGTTCTTCCTTCAAATATTCGCTATACGATATCATATCTTTCCCATGTTCACGAAACAATTCCTCATATTTATGGCAATCTGTCACCGTATTCGCATGTATTACCATAGTGGTATAACCTTTATCTGCCTTAAGACTTCTGCTTAACAAAAAAGAAATGGGATAGAAAGCTATCCCATTCCATAGATAAGGCTTCTTTCCAAATCCATCAGTAATCTTGTGAAATCCCGTTGCTTTCAAAGCCCGTAAGGTATTCTTATCATACGAATGTGCAGGTGCCATAAAGATATCTGTCTGAATGCCCTTGGCATCCAAAATCGCCCTTGCCTGCTTCAAATCTGCCAATTGCTCATCGTAGCTTCTTCCTGCAAACTCTGAAAAGTCGTTCAAAGGAAACATACCGCCCTTCGAAGTCTGATATACGTGACGATAACCATGCAATGCCAATGTATATCCTTGTTCCTGCAAGCTCTTCATTTCCTCCCAAAAAGAAACTTTATTCTCTTCGATATGCAAATTCTCATCTTCATTCATTGGAACAATTCCGAGCAATGGCTTGATACCCGCCTGTTCAAACAGCTTCTGGAAGAAATAAAACTTTTCCCAATCCATATCCGGTGTTATATCATCCATTCTAACTGCAATCTTCATCATTTCACCTCGCAACTACACTGCTATTAAAGATTCGCCTTATACCAATCTATTGCAAGTGCAATTCCCTTCTGGAAATCATAATCAGGATCATATCCTAATAGCTCTCTCGCCTTAGAGATATCTGCATTGGAATGCTTAATATCTCCCGCTCTGTCTGGGCCAAAGTTAGGCTCCACATCCTTACCAAGGGCCTTACATAAGCCATAATAAATATCGATAAGATACTCTCTTCCACCATATGCAATATTAAATGCCTGTCCAGCTGCATCACTTGACGCAAGACACGCCTTAAGATTTGCCTCAATGACATTATCAATATAAGTAAAGTCTCTCGACTGCTTACCATCACCATTGATTGTTGGAACTTCGCCCTTTAAAAGCATCTTA
Source organism: Lachnospiraceae bacterium (assembly GCA_045579665.1). GTDB lineage: Bacteria > Bacillota > Clostridia > Lachnospirales > Lachnospiraceae > COE1. Next base: position 20,475 of record JAZNMO010000078.1, on the reverse strand, counting down.
ATAAACTTCGGAATCACAGCTGCATACGCTCCATCCGGATCCTGTCTACGACCAAATACATTAAAATAACGCATACCATAGGTATCAAGATTATAAAGCTTCTTGTAGAGCTTACCATATTCTTCATTGGTACGCTTTGTTAATGCGTAAGGAGATAAGAGATTCCCCTCCTGTCCTTCTTTCTTAGGTAACACAGGATGGTCTCCGTATACAGAAGAACTAGAAGCATACACAAACTTCTTAACACCATTCTGTCTTGCCGCTTCCATCATATTAAGAGTACCCATTATATTATTCTGCTCATAGAATAAAGGCATCTCAATACTTCTTGGCACAGAGCCCCATGCCGCCTGATTCAATACATAATCAACACCCTCGCATGCCTTCATACAGGTATCAAAATCCTTGATATCGCCCTTAATAAAGGTATATCCCGGTCTATCCATGAACATCTTAACATTCGCTTCCTTACCGGTTGATAAATCATCAAGACATCTTACCTGATATCCCATATCCAAAATAGCCTCGCAAAGGTTAGAACCAATAAAGCCGGCTCCACCTGTTACAAGAAACACACTATCCTTTTCAAACTGTAAATCCTTATATCCCATAATTATAGTCTCCAATATAAATATCCGGCATCTTCATATGCCTTCTTATCCAAAATACCCTTCAAATCTGTAAGCACCCTTACCTTACCATTATTCGCATAAAGTGCCTCAATATCCTTCATCTGAAGCTCTTTATAAGAATCATGTGCAACCGCAAGCACTACAGCATCACAATCCTTAATCTCTGACATTGGGGTAAACTCTACGCCGTAAAGTCTCTTGGCTTCTGCTGCATCTGCATCATCATCTGTTACAACTGCTGTAATACCATACTCCTTAAGCTCATTGTAAATGTCTACAATCTTAGTATTTCTGGTATCAGGACAATTCTCCTTGAAGGTGAATCCCAAAATAGCTACCTTAGCTGACTTAACAGGAATATCTGCCTTAATCAGATTCTTAACAAGCGTTTCTGCCACATACTTACCCATATCATCATTAATACGACGACCGGAAAGGATAATCTGTGAATGATAACCTAACTGCTCAGCCTTATAAGTCAGATAATATGGGTCAACACCGATACAGTGTCCACCTACAAGACCCGGCTGGAACTTTAAGAAATTCCACTTAGTTCCTGCTGCCTCTAATACCGCCTTTGTATCAATTCCCATCTTATTAAAGATAATAGACAACTCATTCATAAATGCAATATTAATATCTCTCTGACTGTTCTCAATAACCTTAGCAGCCTCTGCAACCTTAATGCTCTCTGCACGATATACACCTGCTTCTACAACAAGCTCATATACCTTTGCTACTTGATCAAGAGTTTCCTCATCCATACCTGATACAATCTTTGTAATGGTCTCTAATCTATGAACCTTGTCACCAGGATTAATTCTCTCAGGAGAGTAACCAATCTTAAAGTCAACTCCGCACTTCAATCCTGACTCCTTCTCTAAAATTGGCACACAAATATCCTCTGTTACTCCCGGATATACTGTTGACTCAAATACTACGATAGATCCCTTTGTTAAGTTCTGTCCTAAGATGCGGCTTGCACCTTCTACAGGTGTTAAATCCGGTGTATGATCATCATTTACAGGAGTTGGAACTGCTACAATATGAAACTTTGCTTCCTTAAGCTTAGATGCATCTGCTGTAAACTCAACTGTTGTATTCTTGATTACCTCATCACCCACTTCATTTGTAGGGTCGATTCCTGATTTGTACAAATCAATCTTAGCTGCATTCAAGTCAAAGCCTACTACCTTAATCTTTCTTGCAAATGCAACTGCAATAGGCATACCTACATAACCAAGTCCTACTAATGAAACCTTCTCTTTTCCACTTACGATATCTTCATATAAACTCATTTCTTTTCTCCTATCCTTTATGGTATAAAGCCTTACTTACAAACAGCTTCTATTTCCTCCATATATGCACGTACAACTTCCTGTCTGTCAAACTCCTGTTCCATCTTGGTTCGTGCATTCATCCCCATCTTAACTCTCTCTTCATGGGACAATTGCAAGAACTTAATCACAGCTTCATACAATGCCTCCTGACTCCTTGCTTCGAAGCCAAATCCTGTCACACCGTCATCAAAGCCTTCCCTGCATCCTGGGATATCTGACGCCAGTACCGGTCTTCCCGTTGCACTTGCCTCTAAAATTACATTAGACATCCCCTCATGGTAACTAGGCATCAAAACAGCAGATGCCTCTTTATAAAACGGATGAATTTCCTTCTGATAGCTAGTAAGCTGAATAATATCTTCTTTTACATACTCTTCTATCACTGCTTTATAATCATCCTCATAATTGCCAATCAACCGAAAAGTAACAAACGGATACTCTTCCTTAATTCTCTTTGCTGTATATAACAGCTCATCAATACCTTTTTCTTTCATTATCCTGCCTACATAGGTAAGACAAATCTTCTCATCTATTGTAGGATATTCCTCAAAACTGTGCCTGTCAAGATTTACTCCTGACCCTGATACCAATCTTGCCTTTCGCCCTCTGATACCACACTCTTCAAATATTTTTTTATTCTGTTTATTCTGAAAGAAAATACAAGCAGCATTTTTCATCGCCATACGATATAGCAATACAATGATCTTTAATAGGATACCACCGTTTTCAAAGGTTGAACCCAATCCTGTAACATTTGCTATATACGGTATCTTCATGCATCGACTACATAAATTACCATATATGTTTGGCTTTATCGTATATGTTAAAACAACCGACGGCTTAACCATCTTTAACATACTCCAATATTTACGCAATAGAGCAAAATCTCGCATAGGATTCACTCCACGTCTATCTATTGGCGTATGATGCAAAATACATCCTTCTTCTGCTAACTGCGGTACCTTATCTGCATCGGGCAGACTCACATGTACCTCATAATTCTCTAACAGCTTCAACAATAATTCATTTCTAAAATCATACAAACCGCTTGCTGAATTTGCCAGTATCAATACTCTCTTTTTCATAGTTTCACTCTTTTATCTCATCCACCAGCATAAGCTCGTTATATTTCATCATAACCTTCCCTAGCGCATACTTTCCAATATGCTTGGGATTAGCAGCCCCTGCAAGGTTATTTTTTATCAAAGTCATGTGGTCCGCACCACACTCATATGCATGAGGATATCCGCCGCCAAATCTCGGATTCACCTCTGAGAAATAATAAATACCATTCTTTTCAAAAATATCTATATCTATCTGACCAATAAAGCCATTTTCTTTCACAAAGCGCTCTACTTCTTCAAATAAACGCTCATCTGCAAAGGAAACTGCCTTATCTGTCTCTCCTGCTCTCATTACCAGCTTCTTCTTAGTAAATATTGATACAACCTCTTTACTTATCATATCAATATAACAGTCTACACCGATTTCCTGACCATCCATATACTCCTGAATCAACATCTGTTCTCCCTGATGAAACAGGAACTCTACAGTCTCCTTATCATCAGCCCTGGAAATATGAAGGCTGGCGCTTCCCTTCATCGGTTTCACAAATACAGGGTAAGAAACCTCACCTGCCTCTACCGCCTGATAGAAGCTATTCAAATCAATATAGGACTTAGCACATGGATAACCATGCTCCTTCATCCAACAATACATTTCCCATTTATTCAAAGTTCTTTCGCACAGTTCATAGGAGGACTCAATTACCATAACTCCTAACTTAGCAAACTCCTTCTCATGCTTTGCAATAAGCGAAAGCTCAGGGTCAATCAAAGAGAGCACTCCATTGATATTCTCTTTTCTGCAAATATCAAAAATAATATCCATATACCCAGGCTCTGTTATTCTTGGTACAATATAATATCCATCTGCCTCATATATTGCAGGCGCATAAGGACTACAATCTGTAGCAATAATTCTGCCTTCATAACCAAAGGCTCTTTTAAAATACTGTACTACCTTATCTCTTGTACCAGCACTCAATATCAATAGATTCATGAATCATACCACCTTTATACAGACTTCATTTTCTCTCTTCTGATTTCAGCCAAATTACCTTCTACCTGACTTGTATCCACCTCTATATTTTCACGTACAAATACCTTTTTTATTGTCATAAAAAATATCTTTGCATCTACAAGAAAAGTTATATGCTTTACATATTCTACATCCTTTGCCAGTCTCTTATCCCATTCCAGCAAGTTTCTTCCATTTATCTGTGCCAGTCCTGTCAATCCCGGTCTAACAGTATGTCTAAGACTTTCTTCCTCTGTATAATATGGCAGATAACTTACAAGCAAAGGTCTGGGTCCAATAAGACTCATATCTCCCTTTAATATGTTCCACAGCTCCGGCAGCTCATCCAAGCTGGTTGCTCGAAGAAGCCTCCCAAACTTGGTAAGACGCACTTCATCAGGCAAAAGCTTCCCCTCTGCATCTCTTTCATCTGTCATCGTACGAAACTTATACAATCGAAACACCTTCTCATGCAATCCCGGCCGATCCTGATGGAAAATAACAGGCGCCCCCAGCTTGCTTCTTACCAATATCGCAACTATCAATAATACGGGACTTAACAAAATCAATGCCGTCAATGATATAACAATATCCAGCAATCTTTTCACAAATATACGATACATCGCAATACCTTTCTATCTCTATTTTCCTAACAAACCACGGATAATACCAATAATCTTCTCCATATCCTCAGGTGTATTCTTAATATCACTTGGCAGACACATACCTCTGTTAAAAATATCCTCACCAACACTGATACCGCCATCATTATGATTGATAAAATCACAGCTTGCAAATACAGGCTGTAAATGCATCGGCTTCCAAATCGGTCTCGACTCTATGTTCTCTGCCTCCAAAGCATCCATGATTTCATTCACTGATACTACACAGCCTTCTCTTAAGGTCAGGCAGGATAACCAATTATTCGCATCTCCATCAGGATTCAGAGGGTTCATGCTAATATCCTTAATATCAGCAAATGCTTCCTGATACTGACGATAAATCTCATTCTTTCTCTGCTTATGCTCATCCAAATGCAACAACTGTCCTCTTCCGATTCCTGCTGTCACATTACTCATTCTATAGTTATAACCAATCTTCGAGTGCTGATAGTGTCTTGCCTGGTCTCTAGCTTGTGTAGAAAGATTTCTGGCTTCACTAATCATCTTCTCTTCCTTAGATACCAGCATACCTCCACCCGATGTGGTAATAATCTTATTGCCATTAAAGGAATAAATACCAAACCTGCCAAAGGTTCCTGTCTGACGTCCCTTATATGTCGATGTTAATGACTCTGCCGCATCCTCTATTAACGGCACATTATGTTCATTACAAATCTCCATGATTTCATCCAGCTTTGCTGGTGTTCCATACAAATGCACAACAATAACTGCCTTTGGATTTGGATATTTTTCAAATGCCTTTCTTAGTGCCTTAGGTGACATATTCCATGTATCCGGCTCCGAATCGATAAATACAGGTGTCGCCTTCTCATACGCAATCGGATTACATGTTGCCGAGAACGTCAAATCCGATACGAAAACTATGTCTCCCTGACCGATTCCTAACAATTTAACAGCAAGATGTATTGCTGCTGTTCCGGCACTTAAAGCAGCCGCATAACCACAATCTGTATATTTTACAATTTCATCCTCAAATGCATTCACATTCGGTCCCAACGGTGCTACCCAATTAGTATCAAATGCTTCCTGGACATACTTCTGTTCTTCCCCATGCATCGTAGGGCAGGACAAATAAATTCTTTTTTTATTCTCTGACATTATCTCACCATACCTTTTCTATATGATTAATCTTCCTTCGGAACATAAGTTGGTACAATCTCCTGTACCAGTGGTCTGATATCATCTGTTTCTGCCTCTACAGCAAGCTTCAATGCGTTTAACTGCTTAAAGAACTTCTCCTCATCAATCTCAATCGGCTTTCCTATATGAATCAGCTTATTATCCGTGTCTGTCATTCCTTCTTCACTCATCAGAAGCTCTTCATAAAGCTTCTCACCAGGACGAAGTCCTGTGAACTCAATCTTAATATCCTCATCTACCTTATATCCGGATAACCGAATCAGATTCTTTGCCAAATCAAGAATCCTCACAGGTTCTCCCATATCAAGGACAAATATCTCTCCACCCTTTGCATAGACACCTGCCTGCAGTACCAAAGACACCGCCTCCGGAATCGTCATAAAATAACGAATAATATCAGGATGTGTTACAGTAACAGGTCCGCCTGCTAATATCTGCTTCTTAAAAAGTGGAATCACGCTTCCGTTACTTCCCAATACATTACCAAAACGCACTGCCACAAACTCTGTATCATAGTGTCTGTTATAGGTCTGGACTATCATTTCACAGATACGCTTAGACGCCCCCATAATATTCGTAGGATTCACCGCTTTATCTGTAGATATCATAACAAACTTCTTAACATCATTCTGCACAGCCGCCTGTGCAGTCTTCCATGTACCAAATACATTATTATTAATTGCTTCATTCCGACTATTCTCCATTAGCGGTACATCCTTATGTGCAGCTGCATGATACACAATATCCGGGCGATACTTTTGCATAATCTGATTAATTCTACTTGTATTACGAACTGACGCAATCAACACAACAAGATTCAAATATGGATACTTACGCTGCAACTCCTGTTGTATTTCATAAGCATTATTCTCATAAATATCTACAATAATCAACTGCTCCGGATGATGGCTCGCAATCTGTCTGCAAAGCTCACTACCAATAGAACCGCCACCACCGGTAACCATAACGACCTTATCTCGCACATAGCTCATGATGGAATCCAAATCAACCTTAATCGGATCTCTGCCAAGCAAATCCTCAACATCCACATCTCGAAGCTTACTGACATTAACTTCACCGTTCACCAACTGATAAATACCCGGTAAGGTCTTTAGCTTGCAGCTAGTTTCCTGACAGATTTCAATAAGCTCCTTCATCTGCCCACGACTTAAAGACGGAATCGCAATTACAATCTCATCAATCCCATAAAACGCTGCAAACTCAACAATCTTATCTCTGCCGCCAACAATCTTAATGCCTTGAATATAACGTCCCCACTTCATACTATCGTCATCAATGATACACTTTATCTTCATGGTACTGTAATTACTGTTTGCAATTTCCTTAATCACGGTATTGCCTGCTTCACCTGCGCCAATCACCATTACTCTAATGGTATTCTTCTTATTCTGATTCTTATGCTTGATTCCTCTTGCAAATCGATAAGAAAATCTACCAAACACAGTGATACCCATTAATGCTGATGCATACATGAAAGGATAGCTTCTCGGAACCGTATAGTCCAAAAGCCTCATACCTGCATAATCCAAAACCGCACACAAAAAGCACGCAGCCGCAATATTCTGCGCCTCCGCAACTCCTGCAAATGCCCACAAGCTATGATATAGCCTGAATGCATAAAATACAATTAAAGTTATTATAATATTAATAACCAGGAAATTTAAAACAGGACTTAGATAAATCTCCGGAATACCCTTATAATTTAATTCAAAACGAAGCAATAATGGTATAATACTTGCCAGGCATACTGTCATGATGTCGAATATTACCAATATAATTCTTCGATGTATCAGCTGTTTATTCATATGATCGATTAGCTTCATATATGCTCCTATCCAGCCATTGGTCTAACTACTCCCCAGTGCCGCCAACTAGCTAACCCTAATTCTCACCTTTTTTCTCTGCCGGTCTTTGCATCAAAAGCATCTGCATCAACAGAAATGCAAATCCTACCGGTATACAAGGATGAAATGCCCACTCTGTTACACTGATAACGCCAAAAACAATTACCAGCGAAAATACAACAATATAAATATCATATTTTGCACCATATTTATAACATGTCACAACAGAATTCCACAACGTCAATGCACATAATACCAAAAAGATGATTCCTGCCGGTATTCCAAATTCATACGCCACCTGCAAATACGAGCTGTGCGCATGTTCATATTTGTTTCCTTCCACTGTTTCCATAGACGTTGAAGCATGACCTTTCAGCTCCAATGCCTCAAAATATGTCTTATAAATATCAAATCTTCCGTTACTGATATCAGAATTGGTCTCTACTACATAATTATATACTTCGTCTCCCTTTTCTACGGAAGGAGTCATCTCTATAGTACTACCTTCTTCCGATACAGAACTATCTATATCCTTACCCGTATCCTCTGCCGTAACTGCTGAATTATCAATCGACTGCTCACTTGCCACTTGAAATCTTCCTAACAACACGGCAAAATATCTCTCTATTGACATATATTTCTCCATGTCATTTGTTGCATCACCGGCAAAGACATTATGCTCACGGAAAATCTCCCCTTGCTCATACTGACTATAAATCGGTTCATCGGCAATTGCCGGCACGATTCTAATCGCAGAATAAGTTAATGGAAAGCATAATAACAAAGCCGTTCCCAAAAGAATAATTTCCTTTGCTATACGCTTCAAACTCTTCTTATATAGTATACATGCAAATCCAAAAACAAGTACACTATTAACTGCCAAGGTGAGCATGGCTGCTCTGGACATTGTTAACAAAATACCGCTTACACTGATTCCCCATATGCATAAGCTCTTCCAGCCTCCTGTCAAAAAGCCTGCTCTGGTTTTCCACTGTCCGCACAATCTTCCCAATGCAGCCCCTGCCACAACGACCAAATACATCCCTGTACAGGCAACCGTAAAAAACATTCCGCCATAACGAAATAATATCCATGCATTATAAGGACGATGGTGCAGAGAATATAACATGTAGATTGCAAAAGACACAAATATCCCCTTCGTAATATTCTTCAGCAATCTGCTTCTTTCTTTCACACTCAGATTATATAATAACAGTACCAAAAATGGCAAGGTTGCAGTAAATACCCAAACTCTTTCCGCTCTCCACCAATACATAAGTACTGTAAATAGTGCCCACACGCCAAACGAAAGCTTGTATATATTCTTCCAACATTCCTTTTTCACCCGTAATAATGCATGAATCAGCACGAGTCCCCATATAACTACTACTGTAGCACTAAGCTTTGTTACATAACGAGCCTCTGCATCTCCTGTTGTAAAAAACATACAATATACCACTGATACAATACTTGAAATCACTAACCAGATACCTGTAATACGGTTGCACAGGACCTTAACAGAATGTATCATTAATAAAGCCAATCCAAAAAAGATTAACATCCATCTGGTATTCACGATATGAGTATACTCTCTCTCTGCGTTTACATACAAACAAAGAGAATGAAAAAGCAAACCAAAAGAAACCGTCTGTAAATAATTCTTCCAAATATTCGCAGACTGCTCTACCACTCTTTTGTCCAATAATATTTTTTTCATATTGGGCAGCCAGATACTACACGCAAACATTACAAACATTGCTATAATCGCAACACTGTACATAACCTTATCCGCCACTGTTCTTCCAAAGGTATCCAATACGACTGCATAGTAAAAAGCAATCAATGCCATGATTACTGCCCCGGCAGTAATTAAATACTTTACCGTACGTAGATGTTTCTCAAACAATTCATAAAAACGTTCAAATAAAAATACTACTCCACAGTAAATGGCAACAGCACTTACCACCACACCAACAAGATACCCGCATATTTTCCACCATGCCAAAGGGCTTGTATAGTCAAAATCCGCAACCAAAGCTTCTTTGTCATTATAAATACCGTCTATATAAAGAACCTGATTCTCCTCTTGCGCAAGAATCACTTTATCTGCAATTGGAAGAATTAATTCTCCCATTGTACTCCTCCACGTCATATCATAATCCGGTATCAGTATTTCATAATAATAATCCTGTCCGGGCACAACATCCATGTCAGGAGTCGCAATCAAAGCCCCCTCCTTTATAATAAGATTACAACCCGCTTCTTCCTCATAAATACATGAAAAATTGTCATCGTATAATCTAAATACAACGTAATCGTCCTTCTCATACTCTGCACACGACATATATAAGGTTATCTGATAAATATGCTTCCCTGTAAATCTCACTCCCTGCAGCTTTTTATCCGGCTTTTTAAAATAATCTGCCGATACATAGTCTGCCTGTGTGATGGCCTGCTGCCGGGAAAAAGTATGCTCCTTAACAAGTCCCATCGGCCATATTCTTACAAATAAAATAAAGGCAAGAGTAGCTATTATAATTTGAAGAATAGTATTTCTTCTGACATTTTGCTCTGTTAGCTTCATAAATGACGGCATCTGGCTTTTCATTCTTCTCATCATATACTCTCCCTCCTTTGCATTAGACATTCCATTCGGCCCGCATAATATCTGCGATATTATAACATAATCAATCCCGCATGACAATATTACTCATTTTCTGCGCTTTTTCCATTTATTTCATCACGGATTACATACTGCGGTGAATTATTAATACTGATATAGATTCTTCCAACATACTCACCTATCAGGCCAAGCATAATCATTAACATTCCACCAATAAATACCAATATTGCCATCAATGAACTAAAGCCAACCGGTACTGCCGGATTAATTAGCTTCTTAATTATCGTATAAAACCCATATATAAAACCTACTCCCGCACAGCAGGAACCAACTACGGTTGCTACTCTCAATGGCAAAATAGAAAATGATGTAAAACCATTAAACCACAGACTAAGGAGCTTCTTCATCGTATAGCCTGACGCCCCCACCTCACGGCTTCTATGATTTACCGGTACATTCGTGATATTCTTAGTTGCTCTAAGTACTAATCCAATTACATAAGGATAGCTGTTCTCATATGCCAGCATACTTTCTACCACAAAACGTTTTACTGCAAAATAGCTCGTAACATGTAAATCCTTAGGTTTCCCTAACATAACTCTCGTCATCAAATCATTCATCCAGGAACCAAAGTTTCGGAACATACTATGTTTCTTTGTTTCATACTGTGCATAAACTACATCACTGCCATTCTCAATTCCCGCAAGCAGCTTTCCAACCTCATCCGCAGGAGTTTGTCCATCATCATCAAGACATACCACAATATCTCCATCAGACTTTCTAAGACCTGCCATAAGTGCAGAATGCTGTCCAAAATTCTTTGCAAAATCAATCCCCACAATATTCTCATACTGCTTACACAGCTTGGTAATTACATCTAATGTATTATCTGGTGAACAATCATTGACAAGAATAATATTATAAGTATACTGATTCAGCTCCTGCATCGTACTACGTATCTCATTCACAACACTTTCCAAAGTTTTTTCACTTCTATAACACGGTATAACAAAACTTACCTTCTGCATATTCTCCTACACCTTTCTTTTGTTTTTATACTAATCACGAAGAATTCCGTAAAAAATCAAATCTTCAAACTTTCCTTCTAAATATAACTCCTGCTTAAAATATGCCTCCTGCTCATATCCTGCACTTTCATGCATCCTACGGCTCGCCATATTAAAGCCAAGCACCCTTGCCGTCAATTTATGAAGGCCTAATACTTCAAAAGCGTACTGTATCATAAGCTTAGCTGCCTCTGTACCAATGCCTCTTCCAAAAGCCTCTTCTTCTCCCAAGAAAATTCCTTCTTCTGCCTTGGAATGCTCTTCTTCTATGTTCTGAATATACACAACCCCCAAAGGCTTATCCGTCTGTTTATCACAAATAATAAACTGGACAACCTTCCCCGTCGCTACCTTTTGCTCCATCCAGCAAATATGCTCTTCCCTGCTGATTGGCTTTCGATAAATAAAGTTTTGAACCACTTTTTCATCATTTCTCCACTTTATCACCAAATCTGTATCTTCCATCGTAATAGGGCGAAGATAAATCTTCTCTCCTACCACTCTTACATCTTTCTTTGTCGGCTCCATATTACCTAACTTACCTTTCTAATCCACATTTTCCAGTCTGTATACATAAAATGCTTCTTCACCCTCTGCATTTATCGTATCCTCCCTTTGTATGCGTATCCTTTGATCCTTTGATGCATAATATTCTGTGAGCCATTGCAAATCTTTATCACAAGCTGCCACAAAATATGTCCTGCAATTCTCAGCCACAAGTGTACTCTCAAGTTCACTTATCCCTGCCCTGCCTAGCTTCTCATACATCAGCGGACTCTTTGCTGCCCAACCGCCACAGATATCAAAATTACGATATTGATTGTCTACATTCACAAATATCTTCTCTGAATACGCTGCGCCCTGATAAGAGGTAGAAGAATACACATCCACTGTGTAATAATTCTCCGGATGTTCTCTACAATATGCAATCAGTGCTTCCCAACGTTTGTTTGTTACAAGTCTTTTCTCATATTCTTGCCTTGTTTGTGCCACATTAATCAGCAAAGTCGCCACACCACATAGTACCAATATCAAAACGCTTCCCAGCTTCTTCATACCGAGCATTCTTCCAACCAGCTGTGTTTGAATAGTATCTCCATTCTCTAATACTCTAAACTCCTGTATCAACCACCCTGCCAATACAGCAAATTCAGCCACCATCAGCGGAACTGTAATGCGCTCTGGCAATCTGTCTACCATAAACAAATACATCCATAGTATACTTCTTACCCCAAACAAAAGTATGAGCTTCCACATCCAGCCACTCCTGCGTCTTGCAAACGCCTGCAAAAAATAAAGTAAATATCCTGCTAAAATCAAATAAGATGACTGTTTGAGCAAATACTCTTTGTATAACCATAACGCTTCCTTAAATGACTTTTTTGTAGTCAGCCCCATAAAAGAATATAAACCTTGTCCATTCTCTGCCTGTTTCTTCTGATAAGTCACAAGCTTATGCATCAATTCCGCATCAATGTCCTCATCTAAAGAAAAATTATAATTCTGCAACAGTGTATAACTTTCCCTGCTCATTCCTAGCTCCTGATAAAAAGCCTGATTCTCATCATAATCCGGAATACCATAAAAATCATACAAATCTGTTCTTGCATCAAAAAAATCACAAAATTCACTCCACTGCACAGAACGATACGCATATCTGTCCAACCCATACAATACAAAAATTCCTGCCATTGCTGTCGCAATTAAGAAAAGATACTTCTTCACATTCTCTACAGTGAAAATTTTTGCCTCACCTAGCCATTTTACCAAGCCTGCCAATAACAGGAATGGCAAAAGCATCACGCATAATTCTGTCCGTATACAAAAAGAAATCCACACCAATATGACTGCAATCATGTTTCTCTTCAATGCGTCAATCCAATCCTTCGCTTGTTCTCCTGTAACATACCAGAAAATTGCTGCTGCCATACACATCCCACTGGTTACACTATACTGCACAAACACGAAATTGCGGAACAGAAGCCCCATTCCCACAAGAGCCTCCACTACCAACAGTACAATCTGCCACTTTTTATTGTCCGTAAGTCCAACCAAACGCCATGCAATCACTGCCAATGCACCAAACTGACACAAGCACAAAAACAAGCCATACCAGGCAACTCCGGGAATGGCTGTATAAAGTACCGCAAGCCCCCAGCTAAGCGGATATAACATCTGAATGCTGTATCCACTCGGAGCTCCTGTATAGGTACCGGATATAATGTCTTTTATCACTGTGTCATCATTCAAATCATAATAAGTATCAAAACATACTGTCAGGCCTATCATTAACAGCAGTGTAAATACCACAACACTCCCCAATCGAAAAAGCCCTTGGCGCTTCTCATTCCCCATCATACACGATAAAATTCCTTTACCTTCTCTATGCAATATGCAGCTTCCTCTTCCTTCAAAGTATAATACATCGGTAAGCGGAATAGTCGCTCACTCTCCACTGTTGTATACTTATCCTCTCCATGGAAACGTCCAAACTTCAAACCTGCCGGCGCTGAATGAAGCGGAACATAATGAAATACAGATAAGATTCCATTCGCCTTCAAAAAATCAATTAGCGCAGTTCTCTCTTCCAAATCCTTCGCCTTGGCATAGTACATATGACCATTATGAACGCAATCCTCAGGTACTACAGGAAGCTCTAAAACACCTCTCTCCTGCAACGGCTTCAATCCCTCATGATACTGCTTCCATCTGTCTAGTCTTGCCTTTGTAACTTCATTTGCAAGCTCAAGCTGTGCCCACAAATAGGCCGCATTCATATCACTGGGAAGATATGACGAACCATAGTTCATCCATCTATACTTATCAACCTGTCCTCTGTAATATTTAGAACGATCTGTTCCCTTCTCTCGGAAAATCTCAGCATCCTCAATGTACTTCTCATCCTGTATCAAAATGGCGCCGCCTTCTCCCATACTAAAGTTCTTTGTCTCATGGAAAGAATAGCAACCAAAATCTCCAATTGCACCAAGCTGTTTTCCTTTATAGGTTGCAAGCATACCCTGCGCTGCATCCTCAATCACCAGAAGCTTATACTTCTTGGCAATCTCCATAATCTTGTCCATTTCACAGGCTACCCCCGCATAATGCACGGGCACAATTGCTCTTGTTTTATCGGTAATTGCTGCTTCGATTAAATTCTCATCTATATTCATGGTATCAGGTCTGATATCCACAAACACAATCTTTGCTCCTCGTAATACAAAAGCATCTGCTGTAGACACAAATGTATAAGAAGGCATAATCACTTCATCTCCAGGCTGTATATCTGCCAAAAGCGCAGACATCTCCAAAGCATGTGTACATGACGTTGTAAGCAGGCACTTCTTCGTACCAGTCTGATTTTCTATCCATTCATTGCATCTTTTAGTAAAAGAACCATCTCCACATATCTTCTGGTTCTGTACCGCCTGCATTACATATTCCATTTCCTTTCCCGTAAACGGGGGCACATTAAAATTAATCATACTTATCTCACATTCTATCTTTATCTTACTTTTATTCGTTATTAACGTAACAGATTTACTATAAATCTTCTTCCTTATCTTATACTTTTTTCGCTTTTTTTACAATGCCTATCTGCTTATTCATAATATTCTCTGATATGAACAGACTCTATTTGGGCTACAAGCGTACGCATCCTGTCAATCCACTCTGTATAATTCTCATAAGTCATGGCATACTCCTGTGTACTCCATTGTTCTACCATCCAGGCATTGATATCCTCTGAAAAATGAATATTATCCATATAGTAATCCAAATCTAACATTATCTTTTCTTCTGCCTGATAATAGTTCATCCTAACATTATCATGCTGTGATAAACGCCTGGCAGACTCTTCAAGGGCGTAAAAATACTGCTCAAGCTCTCCACTCATATAGAGATTGTCCCACCACAGCATGGAATAAGGAGGATACATGATATAAAACTTTGTCTCCGGATGTGCCTTTACCTGGTCTTCAATCAGTGAAATATTCTCATCAATCAGAGTCTTATACTCTTCTTGAGGCTTCATTTCCTGTTGCTCCTTTAACCTGTTATATCTGCTAACTGTATCTACTGCTGAAAATGTCTTATACTGTCCCCAGTTATAGGACATTCCTTCATCATAATCGCCAATCAGAGACATCGCCGCCATATACGGAATGTGTTCAAAGATAACTGCCTTATTCCAAACATACTTTACATCATCAAACGGATTATCATTATACAAATATAATGGCATATTCTCTGCCAACACCGTAGGTGTCGTATCTGCATACAACGCAAACAAGTCTAAGCTGTAAAAAACATTCTGAATTTCATGACTTTCATATGCCCGCTTCAAATAATATATCAAATCTGCGGTAGTCCCTGACTCCTTAATTCCCTTTACCGTTTTACAGTCAAAAGCCTCATCAAACCAGTGGTTATTAAAGTTCTCAGCAACCGAAGAGCCTAACAGAACGCTATCATACTCAAAATGTTCAATCGTCCCAACACACTGGTACTCTGCTTTTGTCACAACTGCCTTTAACGGACTAATAGGTGCGTGATAATGAAAAAACGGGTCTATCACGATTACAACTGCTGCCGCCAGAACCAGCAACACAGATACCTGTATAAAAAAATGCTTTAAAAACTTTTTCTCCATGCTATCTCCAATTTAGAAATTAAAATACAAGAACGTACTGACTCCAGACAAGGAAAGCACTGACCATACAAATAATATCGTCAGCTTCCACGAAAAACCAACCGTCAGTTCTCTTGCCGTCAAACGCTGCCTTGTAGTTTTTCCTGTAATGAGCCAAATACCAAACAACAGCATCGCAAACAGCGCAGCTAAATTGACATACGGAAGCATATTCTGTGCCGTCATAGACAGCACCTTGGTTACCATATATAACTCAGGGACTTCCAAGCAGTCTGCTACAATAAAGATTCTTTCTGTATCCCTAATCCATGTCAGCTGTTTCATATACTGCATTCCATCCGCCATAGAATCACTTCTAAAAAACACGAATGCAACACAGACAAACAGAAAAGTAATGAACTGTGCCAGCCTTCTGTACACCACTCGCAATACTCTCTTTTGCTTTCCATCACCACCAAACAATCGCTGACTCCATCCTGCCTGCAGACTGTTAACTGCCACCGCTACACCATGCATAACACCCCAAAACACAAAGGTCCAGTTCGCACCATGCCATAATCCGCTCAAAAAGAACACTACCATTGTATTCACAACAGTTCTACGCTTTCCTTTTCTACTGCCACCTAACGGAATATATACATAAGTGGTAAAAAATCTTCCCAGCGTCATATGCCAGCGTCTCCAAAACTCCTTCACACTTGCTGACTGAAATGGCGCATTAAAATTATCAGGAATTTCTATCCCAAACATCTTGCCAATGCCCACTGCCATATCACAGTATCCGCTAAAATCAAAATACAGCTCTAAAGTATAAGCCAATGCAATTACCCATGCAGACAGCGTATCCAAACCTGTAATGTGTGAAAATCCATACTCAACTACCGGTGCCAGATTATCCGCAAGCAATACCTTTTTTGCCAGACCAAACGTAAACCATGCAATACCATATGCAAATCTGTTACTATCAAATCGTCTTCTGCTTCTGTCCTTGAATTGTGGTATCAGCTCTGTATGCAACACAATAGGTCCCGCTATCAGCTGTGGAAAAAATGTTACAAAACATAAATAATCCAGCAATTCATAATGCTCCGAATTCCCCTTACAACGGTCTATTACAAAAGACAGCTGCTGAAAAGTAAAAAAACTGATTCCCAAAGGCAAAAGTATATGTTTCAAATTAAAATCAGTCTGTAGTAATGTATTCATATTTTCAACAAAGAAATCGTAATATTTAAAATACCCCAATACGCCAAGATTGAGCACACAGCCTGCTACCAGCATTATTTTACGAAATGCCAGCGTATCCTTCTTGTATACTGCCAGACTAATACCATAATTCAAAGCACAACTCAATAAAATAACTGCCAGATATGAAATATTAAAATAAGCATAGAACCATAATGACATTCCTATCAAAAACATCTGCGCCAGCTTATATTTTTCTTTGCAGTTCAACAAATACCATCCGCCTAATGCCAGTGGCAAAAACAGAAATATAAAGATATAAGAATTAAAAAGCATCTCCTAACTCCTTTTATGCCTGTATCACAAACACTTGATACTCATCATTTTGAAAGCCTCTTACATAACCATGTGCTTCCATATACTTTCTAATTGCTACAAGCTTAGCATCCGAAGTTTCCCTGAGTTCCTCTGCCGCCTCTACGGACAGGATTACCACAGGCGTCTCACCCTTAAGCTCAATATATCCTGCCAGACCATTCAAATCTGCCTCTAATCGTTCCAATTCCTTAGAATTCAAATCCGCCCATGTACTAAAAACAGCAGGCTCCATATCAAAAATATAAGAAATCGCAGGGATATCTCCATAGAGAATAACACGTTCCTCTAACAAATCATTCTCTGAAAGATATCCACCCAATTCGTCCAACGCAAGGACTTTATCCACGGTTCCATAAAGTCCCTTTGTGGATGACGAACCTGTTATCTGTGCTTCTATACGCTTTTCTCCATCCGGTAACACATCATGGAACACAAACACACAACCATATAAAATGCTCTGCACACTTACTCCCGCAATTAAATAAATTATTGTCGCTTTCAGTGCAAACTCACTATGATGCCTTTTGCAGAATTCCCATAGCATACCTATCCCTACAGGTGCAACAATAAAGAGGTTATTAATTATTGGATAGGTACCATTATTACTGCCAAGCGGTGTTACCCATATCACTACCAGCAGCATAACTGCCCATAGCTTTTCTTCTCTTGTGCTTCTTGCTGAAACAACAAAATATACACACAACAAAATAACAGCCAGTAGAAAAACCACTGCCCATTTATACATACTAAAATTATCGCGATAATCCAATCCAAACATACCTCTGCCATAGCAAAGTCTTAACAGCACGGCAAAACCAAGTATATAAAGCACCCTTTTGACTTTCTCAAATCGTCCCTTTAAGATTGTAAAAAAGCAAAATCCCAAGCCCATATAAACAGCTATCATCAAAAGCCATGCGCCGTACTGCACATAATCCTCTACCATAGCAGTTATCATAGATGTCGGTTTATAGTCCGCCGCCTGCTCTGTCATTCCAAATAATGAGCTTATCATATTGGGATATGCTTCCATACCGTATCGGATACTTATCCAAAAAAGCCCCGGAACAAGACCTAAGATATACCCAAGGATACACCAGCCGGTCTGCTTTAACACACTTTTCTTAGAAATCCATGCATAATACCAAACAGGTATAATCAGAGCCATATACGTAATATTAGGCATCCTTACAAGTACACATGCCCCCAACAACACACCTGCTGCCACAAAGCACCATACCTTCTCCTCCACCAATGCCCGATACAGCAGTAAAACTGCTAAGGACATCAATAGATATCCCATATATTGATACAAATTGGTAGCTGGTGCCCAGCAAAGGGACAATGCAACCAACTCGCCCAAGAATATCAGATATTTATTCGAAAAACGCTTTATCAAAAAACGATAACTAACTGCTGCAACAATTCCTATCATAAGAAGCGTATAAAAATTCATCCCTACCCATGTATCACCAAAAGGAAGCTTCATCAAAAACGTTCCTGTGACATTGGCAAGATAAGTAGCTATTTTCCACACCTCATCCATGACCTCTGCAAAACGGTAATTTCCAAGTGAATATCCTCCATCCATCAAATCCAATCCTGTATTCACTTTTCTCAGAGGATATAACAATAGAATAAGGGTTAAAATATCCTCTATCGCAATCTTATTTTTCTTTGTTGGCATTCTTATTTCGTTCCTTCGCTATCCATAATAATTCAATTTTTCTAAACACCCTTTGTCTTACTATCTCAATTACCGTACATACTGCAAATACTGCAAGCACCGTAATCACCATATGTAAGAGAAAACCTATAGTTGAACCCTGTGCATATATTTCACAGCCTGCTATTTGCGGCCACAAATAACGTAAATTTGTATGCTCATGTATCAGGTACACACCAAAAGTAGCCCCTGCCACACTATAAATCATACGTTTCCCCATACCTACTCTCGCATCCCAGCTTTCAGCCTTTGTCCCTCTTCTATCGCATGCAATAAATAACCCTACCGCTGCTAAAAAACACAAAATATGGTTATACGAATAGGTATAGGTAATCATATTACCAAACATACCTTTCTCAAAATACAAAGCTCTGAGTACAAGCATTCCTGAAAAGATTGCAAATGCGCAAGCCACATATAAAATCAATCCATGCAGTCTTCTCTTTAAAAAACTGATTCGATATTCTCTGATATAGGCACCTGTCAGATAGAGGCAAACAAACCACAATACATCATAGCCTGCTTTATCTAACGGCAAGTCCATCGGAAGAATCGATTTTGCAACTGAGGAGAAACATACCAAAAGAATGATTATCCTCTTTACCGTCTTCTGCTCCAGCATTTCAAAGCCTGCATTCAAAAACGGCATCATAATATAAAGCAATAAATATGCGGTTGCAAACCAGTAATGCTCTGTAACCACCGGAAATACATATCCAAATATTGTATAGATAGTTACACTCTGCCATGTTCCCGTTACCGTAAGCATAATGACTCCTATGATAACAGAATAGAATAAAACCTGCCCCCAAAGTCTTGCAATTTTACGAAGCGAAAATGTAGAACCACTTCCAAAATACCCGCTAATCAACACATAAATATTTACAGAGACATAGCAAAATGCCTCTATCAGCCATGCGATATAACTATTCACACCAAACTCTGAAGTTGCGTGTGTCAACGCTCCCCCTTTGCCCAAATAATGCAAACATACAATCATCAACATTGCGATTATTCTTAATATTTCAAAATTTAACTGTCTTGCCTTCTTCACACATTCCCCTGCCTTTTCAACTATAATTCTTGTATTGCTTTCGCAATTCTAC
>JAZNMO010000077.1:0-6375 GCA_045579665.1 Lachnospiraceae bacterium | reverse complement strand
GATGAAGAAGCACGTGAATTGTTAACACAGTTCAACATGCCTTTCGCTAAATAATTAAGGAGGTAAATTCGCATGGCTAAAACATCGATGAAAATCAAACAGCAGCGTAAGCCTAAGTTCTCTACTCAGGAGTATAATCGTTGCAAAATTTGTGGCCGTCCACATGCTTACTTAAGAAAATATGGAATTTGCAGAATCTGCTTCCGTGAGTTAGCATATAAGGGTCAGATTCCAGGCGTTAAGAAAGCTAGCTGGTAAGAATAAGTACACGTATGTGTATGACAATTAAGTATTAGATAAGTTTGTTTCGCTCAGCTTGCTTGAGCGAGCGAACAACAAACTTTGTGTCACATAAATCCATAAGGAGGAAAAACTGAAATGACAATGAGTGATCCAATTGCAGATATGCTTACAAGAATTCGTAATGCGAATACTGCAAAGCACGATACAGTAGATGTTCCTGCATCAAAGATGAAATTAGCAATTGCACAGATTCTTTTAGATGAAGGATATATTAAGAAGTTCGAAGTAATCGAAGATGGTATCTTCAAGACAATTCACATCACATTAAAGTACGGTGCTGATAAGAATGAGAAGATTATCACAGGTATTAAGAGAATCTCTAAGCCTGGTCTTCGTATTTACGCAGGTAAGGATGAATTACCAAAGGTTCTTGGTGGACTTGGTATTGCTATCATTTCTACAAACCATGGTGTTATCACAGATAAAGAAGCTAGAAAACTTCAGGTTGGTGGCGAGGTATTAGCTTTCGTTTGGTAATAAAATTACCTGACGAAGCACTTCGATAACACAACCTAACCATTATTTCAAATAATAGGAGGTACGGGCATGTCACGTATAGGAAGAATGCCAATCGCGATTCCTGCAGGCGTAACTGTAGAAGTTGCAGAAAATAACAAAGTGACTGTAAAGGGTCCTAAGGGAACACTTGAGAGAGTATTACCGGCTGAGATGGAAATCAAGGTAGAGGGTTCAGAAGTTACAGTAACAAGACCAAATGACTTAAAGAAGATGAAGTCTTTACACGGTCTTACAAGAACATTAGTAAACAACATGGTAGTAGGTGTTACAGCAGGTTACGAGAAGAAGCTTGAAGTAAACGGTGTTGGTTACAAGGCAGCTAAGGCTGGAAAGACATTAACATTATCTTTAGGATATTCTCATCCGGTAGAGATGATTGACCCAGAAGGTGTTGAGACAGTTCTTGAAGGACAGAACATCATCATCGTTAAGGGTATTGATAAAGAAAAAGTTGGCCAATTCGCAGCTGAAATCAGAGATAAGAGAAGACCTGAGCCATATAAGGGCAAGGGAATCAAGTATGCTGATGAGACAATCAGACGTAAAGTTGGTAAGACTGGTAAGAAATAAGTAAGGAGGGCATAAAAAATGGTTAGTAAGAAATCAAAAGCAGAATTACGTGCAAAGAAGCACATGAGAATACGTAACCGTGTTAACGGTACAGCTGAAAGACCACGTTTAGCGGTTTTCAGAAGCAATAATCATATGTATGCTCAAATTATTGACGATACAGTTGGAAATACATTAGTTTCAGCTTCATCTCTTGAGAAGGAAGTAAAGGCTGAATTAAAGAAAACTAACGACGTTGAAGCAGCAGCATATGTTGGAACAGTAATTGCTAAGAGAGCAATTGAAAAGGGTATTACTGAGGTAGTCTTTGATAGAGGCGGCTTTTTATACCATGGAAAAATTGAAGCGTTAGCTGAGGCAGCAAGAGAAGCTGGCTTAGTATTCTAGGAAGGGAGAAAATCACATGAAACGTACAATCATTGATGCAAGTCAGCTTGAATTAACAGATAAGGTTGTTGCGCTTAAGCGTGTAACAAAGACTGTTAAGGGTGGACGTAACATGCGTTTTACCGCTTTAGTAGTAGTAGGTGACGGAAATGGTCACGTAGGTGCTGGTTTAGGTAAGGCCGTAGGAATCCCAGAAGCTATCCGCAAAGGAAAAGAAGATGCAATCAAGAATCTTGTTAAGATTGCGTTAGATGACAATAAATCAGTTACACATGATTACATCGGTAATTACGGTTCTTCAAGCGTTTTATTAAAGAAGGCTCCCGAAGGTACTGGTATCATCGCTGGTGGTCCTGCTCGTATCGTTTGTGAGCTTGCAGGTATCAAGAACATCCGTACAAAGTCTTTAGGTTCTAACAATAAGCAGAACGTTGTATTAGCTACAATCGCTGGCTTATCACAGTTAAAGACACCGGAAGAGGTTGCTGCAAATCGTGGAAAATCTATCGACGAGATTATGGCTTAAGGAGGTAGATCAAGATGGCAAAAACATTAAAAGTTACTTTAGTTAAATCAACAATTGGTGCCGTTCCAAAGAACAAGGCTACTGTAGAGGCTATGGGTTTAACAAAGCTTCACAAGACAGTTGAACTTCCTGATAACGATGCAACAAGAGGTATGATTCGTAAAGTAAATCATTTAGTAAAAGTTGAAGAAGCATAATAAGGAGGTGTCAGAATGGAATTATCTAATTTAAGACCTGCAGAAGGTTCTAAACAGAGTGATAATTTTAGAAGAGGTCGTGGACACGGTTCAGGTAATGGTAAGACTGCTGGTAAGGGACACAAAGGTCAGAAGGCACGTTCTGGAGCACCAAGAACAGGTTTCGAAGGTGGACAGATGCCATTATATAGACGTCTTCCTAAGAGAGGTTTCAAGAACAGAAATACTCAGGAGATCGTGGCTATTAACCTTGGAGCATTAGAGAGATTTGAAGATGGAGCTACAGTTACTGTAGAGACATTAATTGAAAGCGGCATTGTAAAGAATCCAAGAGACGGCGTTAAGATTCTTGGAGGAGGAGAATTGACTAAGAAGCTCAATGTTCAGGTTAATGCTATTAGTGCATCAGCTAAAGAAAAGATTGAGTCACTTGGCGGAACAGCAGAGGTGATCTAATGTTTACAACACTAAAGAACGCGTTTAAGATTAAAGAAATCAGAAGTAAATTACTGTTTACCTTTATTATGTTAGTTGTTATCCGTTTTGGTTCACAGCTTCCGGTACCAGGTGTAGACAGAAACTATTTTGCGCAGTGGTTTGCTCAGCAGACCGGCGGTGCGTTTAACTTTTTTGATGCGTTTACAGGCGGTTCATTTTTGAACATGTCTGTATTCGCTCTGAACATAACACCGTACATTACATCTTCCATCATTATGCAGCTCTTAACAATAGCTATTCCAAAGCTTGAAGAGTTACAGAAGGAAGGAGAGGACGGAAGAAAGAAGATTGCTTCTTGGACTCGTTATGTAACAGTTATCTTAGCAGTTGTAGAAAGTGCTGCTATGGCAATTGGTTTCGGTAATCAGGGATTATTGGAAGAGTATAATGCTCTGAATGTAATCACAGTAATTGCTGCATTAACTGCAGGTAGTGCGTTCCTTATGTGGATTGGTGAGCGAATTACGGAGAAGGGCGTTGGTAACGGTATCTCAATTGTACTCGTTATTAATATTATTTCCCGTATGCCGGATGATTTCAATAACTTATATGAGCAGTTTATAAAGGGTAAGTCTATTCCTTTAGCTGTTGTAGCTGCATTAGTAATTATTGCTATCATATTAGTTATGATTGTAATCGTTGTTATCTTAAATGGTGGACAGCGTAAGATTCCGGTACAGTATGCAAAAAAGATTCAAGGGAACAAGATGGTTGGGGGTCAGTCAACTTTCCTTCCATTGAAGGTTAATACAGCAGGTGTTATTCCGATTATCTTTGCATCATCATTGATGCAGTTCCCACTTGTTATTTCCAGCTTAGCTGGATACCAGGGAACAGGTATTTGGGCACACATTTTAAATGGATTAAATCAGGATAACTGGTGTAAGCCAAGCGATTTGAAATATTCAATCGGCTTGTTTGTATACATCTTATTGGTAATCTTCTTTGCTTATTTCTATACATCTTTAACATTCAATCCGTTAGAGATTGCGAATAATATGAAGAAGCAGGGTGGTTTTATTCCAGGTATTCGTCCGGGTAAACCAACCAGCGATTACCTTTCAAAGGTATTAAACGCTATTATTTTCATCGGAGCTATTGGACTTTTGATTATCGCAGTAGTGCCATTCTTCTTTAATGGTGTATTCGGTGCTCAGGTTTCATTCGGTGGAACAAGCTTAATCATCATTGTAAGCGTTGTATTAGAGACAATTAAGCAAATTGAATCTCAGATGTTAGTACGTAATTACAAAGGTTTTTTGAATGATTAATCATATACATGAGACAGAAGCAAAGCGTATGCTTTGCTTCTGCCATGCTTATATGTAAAGATGCATAAGGACGTTCTTGGACGTTCTTTTAGTTTATTATGAGTAAGAAAATAATTACAAAAAGTTTTAATATAGATAAAAGTAGCATTGCATATATTGGATATTGGATATAGAATATAATTGGAGTGCTATGGCAAGAGAATAGCAAACAAAAGAAGACAAGACAGCTACAGAGGCTAGGAGGATATGAAGATGAAGATTATTATGTTAGGCGCACCAGGCGCAGGTAAGGGTACACAGGCTAAGATGATTGCTGAGAAGTATACAATTCCGCATGTATCAACAGGTGACATTTTCAGAGCAAATATTAAGAATGGTACAGAGCTTGGTATGGAAGCTAAGAAGTATATGGATCAGGGTCAGTTGGTTCCGGATGAGCTTACCGTAAAGATTCTTTTAGACAGAGTAGCAAAGGATGACTGCAAGAATGGTTATGTATTAGATGGTTTCCCAAGAACTATTCCGCAGGCAGAGGTTTTAGATAAAGCATTAACAGAGCTTGGTGATAAGATTGATTATGCAATTAATGTAGATGTTCCTGATGAGAACATTGTCAGAAGAATGTCAGGTAGAAGAGCATGTGTAACATGTGGTGCAACATATCATTTGGTACATATTCCACCAAAGGCAGAGGGTATCTGTGATACATGTGGTTCAGAGCTTATTTTAAGAGATGATGACAAGCCGGAGACTGTTAAGAACAGATTGGATGTTTACCACAAGCAGACACAGCCTTTAATTGATTTCTATACAGCTAAGAATGTACTTAAGACTGTAGACGGAACAGTAGATATGAAGGATGTCTTCCAGGCGATTGTTGATATTCTTGAGTAAGAATAAGCCGTTAAGCGGAAAGATTCATAATATGAAGTGATACATATGGGATGATGTTCATGATATGTAAGAATTCATATAGGAGGATAAGAGATGGCTGTAACAATTAAATCTGCAAGAGAGATAGATTTGATGAGAGAAGCAGGTAGACTGTTAGAGAAGGTTCATAATGAGCTTGGTCAGGCAATTCAGCCTGGTATGTCTACATTAGAGATTGACAGATTAGGTGAGAAGTTAATCAGAGGATATGGGTGTATTCCGAACTTCCTTAACTATAATGGATATCCGGCATCCATTTGTGTATCTGTGAACGACGAGGTTGTTCATGGTATTCCACGAGCTGACAGAATTTTGCAGGAGGGCGATATCGTAAGCTTAGATGCAGGTCTGATTTACAAGGGATATCACTCAGATGCTGCAAGAACCTATGGCGTAGGTAAGATTAGCCCGGAAGCACAGAAACTCATAGATGAGACAAGAAACAGCTTCTTCGAAGGTATTAAGATGGCAAAGGATGGTAATCATTTATATGATATCTCCAATGCGATTGATGCATATATTTCAAAGTTTGGATATGGAATCGTAAGAGACCTTGTAGGACATGGAATTGGAACACAGTTGCATGAGGACCCACAGATACCAAACTTTGCACAGCGTCGTAGAGGGTTAAAGCTGCGTGCAGGTATGACACTTGCAGTTGAACCGATGATTAACATGGGAAGATGCGATGTTGCGTGGATGGATGACGACTGGACAGTTGTTTCCGATGATGGTTCCCTTTCAGCACATTATGAAAATACAATATTAATAACCGATGGCGAACCGGAAATATTAACTCTTTCATAGGAGAATGAATATGGTAGGATATTTAGCATATTCCCTTGCAGGACATGACAAGAGCAGGTTGTATTTTATAATAGAAGAAAATGAAACTTGGGTATGGCTTGCCGATGGTAAGTTTAGAACCTTGGATAATCCTAAGAGGAAAAACAAAAAGCATATACAGATTATCAAAGATGTTGATGATGCGATGGTGCAAAGCATTATTGATAAGTCTGTAACCAATGAAGCTATAAAAAGAGCAATTAAATTGTATTGTAAAGACATGATGGATGAGTCGTAAGACGACAGAAAGTGAGGAAAAAATGTCAAAGTCAGATGTTATTGAAATCGAAGGAACAGTAGTAGAGAAGCTTCCAAACACAATGTT
>JAZNMO010000076.1:0-14814 GCA_045579665.1 Lachnospiraceae bacterium | reverse complement strand
GTTCCCTCTGTAAAAGAGGCAATAGGCTCCTGCTTCTTCACAAAGTCCTGTATCCTGTCATCAAAAAACTTGATTACGGAACATACCGCAAATGTCCCCCATCTGTCTGCATTTCGGGTTGCCTTATCCTGTGCAATATCCTGCATAAGAGCCCCCACTCGATTTCGATTTGTCGTCTGTCTATTGGTCAGCGTATTTAATCGCTGTATTGCATCCTGCACTCTCTGCTCAAAGTACTCCTGCTGACCATTCAGATAATGTCTCTCTCCCATCAGGTCAGCAATCAGCTCATCCGTCTCATCATCCAGTCCTCTTGTCAATGTATTTAACTGGTCCCCGATATCTGTCTGACGATTCACTAGCGAATCTAAGTCTCCTTGCGTACTTGCTACTCGCCCTTGTGCATCTGTAATATCGTCTGACAACCCATTCAGATTGTTTTGCGCTTGTGTAAGTGACGCTTCATTATTAGCTATGTCACCTGCCAGTCTGGCATCCGCATTTCCATAGTCATCATATTCCCCGTAATATCCTGCCCACTTCATCAGCTTTGCGATTTGCTCCTCACAGCTTTGATATAAGCCGGTATTCTTTACTCCCTGTTTTACCTTGTCAATTACATTCTGATTTACCCAGTCACACATATTCTCCACTCCCGGAAGCTTCTTCCACGGAACTGCCTTTCCTACATCCAGTGCACTGGAGAAAAGACCTCCCACAAAGCCCTCACAATAATAATCTATTGCTTCCTCGGTTGTGATGCCATCCCCAGTGACCGCATCTGCCAAGACATTTCCCGATGACGCAATAAATGAGCCTGCCTGATTTATCAGCAGATTCTTACCTATGTTTTTCAATGTCTGCTTACACAAAAACCGGGTTCCCTCTGTTACAATACTTCCGGCTCCTGCTATTGCCATAAAGCCACCCTCAAGTGCACCAAAGGCACTCTTTATACCTACATTTTTAAACGTATCTCCTAACGAAGATACTTCTCCTCTTTCAATATCCTTCTTAGTCTGTTCTACTATCGCAAATGCCCCCGTTGCAGCTGCACCGACTGCCGCTCCCATAGCTATTGTGGATGCTGTCGCTGTTGCTACACCAGCTAAGGTTAATGCTGCCGGTAACGCAAACAAGCATAATGCCGCAACCACGCCTACTACAATTGCACCCAAGAATATATTACCCACAAGTGCTCCTACATTCGCCGCCTTCTTCGGTTCATCCCATATCACACAGAAGGTATTCTCTCCGACTCTTCCCTCCAATGCAAATACAACATCACCGTCAGCGGTAATACTAAAGTATGCAGCGGACAACTCGATAGAGGCATTTGCCTTACTGCCTTCTTCGAGAGCACCTGTCATTATACTAATCTTGCCACCGGCAAACAAATCTACATACGCACCTTCTAAGCGAATGCTTGCCCCTACCATCTGAATATCATGGCTGCCTGCCAGCATGATACCCATTTTTTCAAGGATATCATCAACCAAAGCATCGGCTTTTGTTACTACTTCTGCTGTCTCGCTATTAGCTGCTTCTCCCTCTGCTGTCATGGTATCTACCATAGATAACTGGGCATACTCATCGCCACCTTCGCTCTCCGGATTCACCGCACACAAATGCATCGCAGAGGATGCCATCGCCATAAGCTTTCCGTCCTCAGTTAAGAAAGTCTTAGTCCTTTCATCCAAGAGCGACTCCTTCTCTTCCTGAATCTTACGCACACAGTTTACTGCATACGCATCCTGCTCGTCATTACTTGGAAAGTATAGTGATACCACCGTTTCCTTCTTTGGCATACAGTACATCAGATTACCGACCTCCGGTCTCCAGTCATAGGCATAACGAACAGAGCTATCCACCTCATCCTTAAGATTCAGCGCAAGCTCCATCGTCTCACCACTCACATTCTTAATCGTTCCAAGAACAGATGCTCCTGTTAATCTTGGATTATACAGTGGTGGTATCTTCATATAGGTATCCTTTGCAAGCGTGTATGTATATAGAAGCTCTTCCTGTTCAAGCCGTGCTTCCTTCTCGCAGATATAGAATTCAGAGCCATTATAGGCTACCTGCTCACCTATATAATAACTATCCTTTCCAGTCAGCTTATAAAAATAATACGCAGCTCTACCATTCTCCTTGGCAAGCTCTCCCAAACGATAGAACCTTGCATCCATTCCCTCACTGACACAGCGTGCAACTACATTTCTTCCTGTTGCACATCCACTCTTTCTTCCTGCATGAAGATATGGAAGAGGTGTTGTTTCATCCACAAAGGCCGGCTCATTCACCCTGCTGGCTACACGCTTAATAAATTCCCAATCTGTTTCCCCATATTGAATCAGAGGCTTTCCAATCTCCTTATCATCCGTTACCTCACACTTTAATGTTACCTCCGGAGCATCCTTCATTACTTCTTCCATAATATCCTTGTGCTTCAGAGTCACATCCTGATACGAACGATATCTTTTCTTTCGATCCAGAAGAATACTTCCGCCAATCAGGGATAAATCTAAGATATAATATCCGGACTGTCTCTCTTCCAAGGCGGCATCGTCCACATATCCCGTAAATATCGTTTCTCCTGTATCTGCTCTTTCTATATGTATCTGCTTATCACATTCTGCCAGTTCCCGTAGCAAAAATGCCTGACTGACTTCACATACAAGTCTTGCATTGGGATGCTTTGACATCTCATTATGCATCTCGTATTGCAGTACCTTCGTAATCTCACCAAGCTCCCTTACTACAATCTCACTACTCGTTGCCATGTTCTCTCTCCCAATTATTCGCTCTTCTTATCCTGTTCATCCCAATAATCCGTTCCGTCAGATTTTTTATTATCTATACTCACAAAAGAAATACGGCCTCCGCAGGCATCACACATCAAGAATGAATCCGTTGTCAACAGCTTACCTGTACCATTTGGACCTGTTACCTTAACATTATCCTTAACATCCTCCCACTCGCCGGATATTACCGGTCTGCACTTCGTTCCGGTCACATTATCCTTATTCTTTGGTTCTCCTCTGGAGGTATCCGGTTTCAAAGTGATGCTTTCGCCCTTATACTTGGGATCGCTGCACACTCCAAACCATGAGATATTCTGCTGTGCAATATCCGACATTCCTTCCGTCGCTACAATCACATCAGTATCCAGCACAAAGGGATGTCTCTTTCCCGCTTCATTCATCAGTGCTCCCGAATCATCTTTTCGCCCTTCAATACTTATTTCAAAGCCATGCCCATTTGTCAGATTCAAGCGTCTGCAATGCGAACCCTTACTGCACTGCATCAACGCTCCTCTTGTTACATATTTTCTATCTGCCATTATCTCTCTCCAACCTCTAACTTCATTAAGCTATATCCCAGAAACCCATTCTGTAATAACGCTTCTATAAAATCCTCTCTTGCTATTACCATTTTGCTCTTTACACCGGCAGGCATGAACAGTACCTGATCCGGTATATCTGCTCTTCTCAATACTCCTTTTTCCAAAACCGTTTTATCACGATTCAATACACTCTCTCCTGATAAGCAATCATAACGCTGCAACAAAGGGAACACATACTTATGATGTTTCTTCTTGGTACTATCCCACAGCACAAATGTTTTGAATTCCATCCATGGTTCAAATGCTTTTAAAATCCCCCCTGCCTCTTTAGGCAACAATAAAAACGGGCTCAGCACGAGTTCCTTATACTGTGTATTAGGAGCAGTCACTGTTTCCAATACCGTTACTTTGGGAAGCTCATCATATCTCTCCGGCTCCATCGCTTCCACATTAATCTCTTTAAACCAATTAATGACACGAGGAACCTCCTGCGCTTTTGGATTTGGCAACATCAAATAGTACTTCATGCTTCACTTCCTCCGGGATTATCAAACGTTTCAACAACCACTCCCTGCTCCAGATAATTACCATATGTCAATACAATCTTATCTGTACACTCTACCTCCACGACATTCTCCACAAATACAAAAGCTGTACGTAAGATTGTCAAAAACATCATCACCATGAAAGTAAATGCATCTGCAAATATTAATTTTATGAGCTCCCGTTCTCTCGTTGTCAGTCGAAATACCTGTGTGTCAACTCTCTTCTCAACCTGCATTAACTGATTTTCAAATAGCTTTACTAAAAATTCCGGGTTCCATTCTGCAGATATTTCAACTGGATTGCCATAACCCTCTTCATCATAAACTCTTATGGTAAGGCTATATGTCCCTTCCATAATCGCTACTCTACGCGGGAATACACGTACGTAGCTTATCCTTCCAAGCTTCCCTTGTTGCTGCACTTCATGTGCCTGTTGGTAAATCCCCGTCATGATTCCATAAAGTTCATCCACTACAGTACCTGTATTCTTTGCAAAGTACGCTTCCATATCCTCTGAGCCTTTTGTAAGCAGCTCCTTTAATATCGTTCCCATGCTTTGTCTTATTTCATCTACTCTATCCGTTGTTACAGACTCTAACCCCATATCTTATACTCCCTCATTCTCCTGTAAACGGAACTCTACACCACTCACTGTAATCGTTCCATCACTTAACAATATCGTAGCATCCGATGTTGATGCAGGCTCTGTTGCCGTTTGGTCTGTTGTTGCGACTGCTGTGGTAGATGCCTGCGCCTGTCCACCCTCTTGATTAATTGTGGTTCCACAGGTTCCTTGCTTCAACGCCACCTGAGTCATACCATTAATTTCAATATTGGTTGCTGCATCCATGGTTATATTCATATCCGAATGTATAGTGATTGGAAGGTTACTTACTATTTCAATTCCTGTTGTATCATTTAAGGAAACATACATATTCTCTGTATTCTGTAGCAAGATTCCTTCCGGTGAGAATACGATTTGCTTCTTCTGCGCATTAGAAATAGATTTAATCTCCGGATTACTTCTGCTGTCATCTATTTCAACATCCAAATGCACCGAACTAATTGCATACGCATTTTTCTCAATATCTGACGGAAAGTATACTCTGACCGTATCCCCTACCTCCGGCATACAGTACCAACCTGTTCCCGCATCAGAAGAATATACTGTTGCATACGAAAAATCTTTATTTCCACACAAAGTATTATTCACATCTACATCAAGGTCTACCTGAACCTTGCTTCCTGACACAGCATGTACTTTACCATTTAGAGAAGCGCCTATGATATTTCTATTTCTCACTAATGGCGTCTTATAATTCTTCCGCCTGTATCCTGTGTATTTCATCACCAGTTCTTCCTGTTGAAACTTTGACTCTATACCATATATGTAAAAATTACCTTTTCCTGTTTCTATGACATCTGTAATACCTAACATCTCTCTGGAATCAAATATAGCAATCTCTACATCTGCCTCTGTCAGGTCATAATCCAACTCTCTACGAAGTGCCTGAATGTCATTACGATATGTAATCACACTCGGCGCAGTTCCTGCAATATCACTTACTGAGCTTAATCCTATATCTATCACAAGTCCAGCATGCTTACTATATACGATTACCTGCTCATTTAAATGTGATGCTAGCCTCTTTAAAAACTCCCAATCCGTTTCCTGATATTGTACTAACATTCCATCTATTTCCTTATCAACGCCATTAACTGTCACCAGCGCCTTATATTCTTTACAAATGTAGTCAATAATCTTGCTAATCTTTGTTCCTTCTTTTTGGAAGCTTCTTGTTTTCTTCGTCTGGTCCATCTTGACTGATTGAGAAATCAGTGTCAATTTTACATACGTCTCATGCAATAAATGCTGTATTTCCATATCAAAGATATATCCATGCCAATACCATGTAGCACCATCATCAGATGCTGATATTTGTAATAATTCATCCGCTAATGTAAATCTCTTTACTGACTCTATCTCCGCCGCATTAATATATCCTTCAATCTCTAATGTTGCATGCTCATTCGGATAATGCTTTATTCTCATATCTTTTACTTGAAAGGTTTCCAACTCACCAACTTTTATATCTATCGCTCTCACTTATTTCCCATCCTTTTCTGCATCACATAACGAAAACAACACCTCAAGTGCTATTGGTTTCCATATACTCATATCTTGGGCTATACAGTTAAACACAAAATTCACAGCCTTTCCTGCCGCATATGTTGTTCCTATCAGATTATATAATTTGGCATCCAGACCATGACTAATATAATCAAACCACGCAATCTTTCTACCGGTTCTCTCATTTACTTCAAGCTTCTTATCATAGTACAATTCTGCCGGTCTCATATTTCTGGTCAACTGATACATTTGATTGCCAAACTCCACTGTCATCTGATCTGAACCATCCAATGGTAATAGGTTAATACCAAAATCAACTCCACCTGTTGGAATCGTTCGGATTACCTGTGGTCTCCCCTCGCCCGGATACTTTAACTTCTTAATAGCATCCGGCAACTCAATAAAATTATCCGGTAACCAAATACTTATCTTATCATCAAAATATAACTGCTCACAAAAGTGATACTTTACTCCTTTTACCATCACACCTTCATAGATACTTCCTTGACTTTCCTTTTTATATTCATTCGCTTCTCTAATCTCTTGTTCGTTCATTTTCACTCTCACTCCTTACGCAAATTGTTTACATAACATACTTATTCATCATAAAACATCCTCATACTTCTGTCAATTTTAGCCAATCTGTTAGCTTAGCAAACTCCTCTCCACACACAGCGCTCCCCAGCCCCCTTATGTCAAGTTATTGTCACGAAGTTTTTTGATAATGAATCCTCGAATGGTGCATGTTATCGTTGGGGTTATGGTAGATTAATGCTAAGTTGGGGGAAATTAGTGGTAGATTAGTGCTAAGTGAAAAGCCGACGAATTCTCGTCGGCTTACATTCCACTATTCCATATCCATAACCTTAAGTTCTAATCGTGCCATTCTTTCCATCAAAAAATTCATTTGCAATGAATTATATCGCTTTTCAATTTGACTAGCTAACTCCTCTGCAATTTCCACTCCCACTCCTGACTCATCTCTAAAATCCTGTATAATTGAATTTTTCTCATAATGTCTTACCACATAGTATTCAGTAACCGATTCTAATACATTTAGCATCCTCTGAAATTCATTTACTGAATCAACATCATACTCATGATATTTATTTATAAATTGTGTGTCTATTCTTTCTATATAATTATCAAAAATGATATTAATCCTACCCTTAGTAATTTCAATACTATTTCTTTCCCACTTTCGTAACGTTTTCAAACTTTTATATATTAGCAAACTATTAGCTGCTATATTTAATACTTTAGAAACTATCTCTTGTTTATCAATTAATACTTCCAATTCCTCCTTCATTCCATTCAATGCTTCATTATTTTTTTCTTCTATATGCTTCTTAATAAATTGTTTTAATTCATAAAATAGTTCATCATACAATTTACTTCTGGAATTATCTATATTTTCTTTTTCTCCCTTCTCATAAAAATCTAGTTCTGTCTTCCAATCCGCATTTTTCTCATTCAAGGCATCAACTAATCTCTTGACCTTATCCATACTATAACACCTCACATTTTTTCTTCATTTTTCCATACTCAAATCGCATTATTTCTTCTCTACCACTTGTATTGTCATTATTACTTATATAATCTGTTCTTATCTTTAAATCCATCACAATATTTTTTTGATTCGACTCACTTAATAAATTATCTATTAATCGATTATCGCTTATTTTCCAAGTATCTACAATTTCCCAATCTTCATCCGCATCAACCACATCCTGATATTTTTTTAAATATTCTTGAATATAAAAATGAGACTTTTCTGTAAGTTCATATCGAACATATTTTCCTAATTCTCTTCTAATAATATAACTTATATCTTCTAATTCTTTCATAATTTTAGTTATTTGACTCTTATGTTCAACACATAAATATAATCGTAAATCCTCTGGTGATGCCACTTTATTATAATAAATATATTTCAAAATTTCACATCTATATTTTTTCCTTAATACATGCTGCACATCCTCTTCTATTTTGTTTTCCTCTAACATATTTACAGCAAAATGAGAAACAGTATTATGAATTCCTGCAAACATTCCAAAATAGAACAACGCTGTATCTTCATCTGTCTCAAGCACTTTTCTTAAATGCTTATTAACAATCCTTCCTTTTCGAATGACACTCTGTAATTCTTGAAATTGTTTCACGTTTATCATTTGAAAACATTCTTGTATATATTGAGTACAAACTTCTTCTACTTCTACTGATATCTTCCTTAAATTATCATTACATTTTTCAGTGTTCTCATATTGCTTTATGATATCTTTCATAATTTCATAACTTTTTGTATTTCCCATCATATTTCAATCCTTATAATCTTTATTTTATTGATATATTCCTTTTGCATAAACATACTTTATTGCAACTGCTATCTAAACATATATCCTTCTTATAAATTTCAAATTTCTCTTCTCGTGTCTCTCTCGTATTGTTGTTTCCATAATTTGTAATTATTGCAATCATATTGGAATTTTCGTCACTTTCTGAATCTTTTTTGAAAGCAGCACATGTATTCACCCATGCAGTATTACAATCGTAAATTTGTCCACGACTTACCGTCGTTTGAAAACCATACGAACCTGTTGAAAAAGAAGGACTTAAAATTAGGGTTGCATGTAATTTCTGAATTAAATAGTCTGTGTATCCTGTTTGAATATAATCCTTACATATAGCAACAACAATTCTTCCAATCCCCTTCCAATGCAAAATGTATATATTTTTATCACTTGTTATATTTTCCCATACCTTAATTTTCTCTTCTTCACCTTCTTTAATGCTTTTCTCATAGAAATAACGCTCATGCTTATTTTGTCTAAATACCACATCTCCAATAGAGTCAACAACTACACTCTCATTTTTATTGTTCTTCCATATACTAGGTAAGACTGTAAATTTAGGATAACCATTTCCATCTGTTTCTAAATAATCACAAACGTCTTTTACTAAATCATCAGTTCCCAACATCTCTGGAAAAATCAAAATATCAACCTTTTTCTCAATTGCCTCTTTCAAAATGTCAAATACTTTCTCTTTGATAAGCTGTTCATCTTTTAATCCTTTTACATCAAATCGCCATTCATTATCAATATAGTTTTCTTCTGTTTCAAGCACATTCTTATTAGTAACAGGCGAAACTCCTATCACAAGATTAGGGGAATCTTGAAAAATATTTTCTAGCGTTGGTTTTACAATAATACTTTTTATATTATATTCATCACTATCATCACATTTGATATAATAAGAATGTTTCAAAATCGTATTATTTATCCCCAGCCCATAATATATTCCTCTATTTTTATGTTCCCATAAACATTCATATCTAGGCAGTAATTTGATTTTCTTTTGCATAAAATTAGTATTCAACGCATCTATTCTTATATAATCATCAATCGACATTAAAAAACTATTCTCTCGCACAGCCAATACTGCAGTATCTAGCAATTCTACCAATACCGCCAATAATATAATCTCATCGTCTTTTTCACATAAATCAACAAAATCAAGAAGTTTTAAAATAAAGCTTTCTCTTTCTTGATTTCCGTTTAAACTCAGCCTACATTGTTCCGTTTCATCCCCATGAAACATTTCTGGCAATTGGCACCTGATGTCATCTCTATATTTTATATAGCTTTCGCTAGACATCGAAATATAATGTTCATAGAAATTCTTTTTTACCCTGGTTTCTAAGTATACAATTATACTCGCAATAACATTGTATACTTGATTATAAAAATTCATTTTAATCACCTTCTTTTCTCAATTATACTACCAAAAATACTTGAAATCAACTTGATAGTTCACTTTTAGTTCACTTCAAAACTATTCATCGCATATTCTGCAATCCAAAGATAACTCTTTAAAATCTATCTTCCCCAAACGTCCACTCTATCTCCACGCTCTTATCATGATACAGATATATCTTCTTAATAAACGTATCCACAATCTCTTCCGTCAGTTCTTCCATATGAGAATATCGGATAATCTTCTTCATATCCTCCTTCTTTACATCATACTCCTGCTCTACTGCATTGATTTTCTCTTGTAACTCACCTAACTTTTCCTGCAGGCTTTCCAACTGCATCGTGAGACTACTTGATTGCTCTTTATATTCCTCAGCAGTCATATCACTCAAAGCATAATTTTCATACAAGAACTTCTTAGCTGCTTGCACATTCTCTATCTCCAGCTTATTGATACGCAGCTCTTCTTTCAAGCTACATATCATACCTTCATAATGTGCCTCCATG
Organism: Lachnospiraceae bacterium; assembly: GCA_045579665.1. Classification (GTDB taxonomy): domain Bacteria; phylum Bacillota; class Clostridia; order Lachnospirales; family Lachnospiraceae; genus COE1. The sequence goes on along the minus strand of JAZNMO010000076.1, from coordinate 4,529 downwards.
TTCCCTGCCTGTTGATACGAATCTCCCCAAATCATCACCTCTTGGTTCAATCTCTTTAATACAATTTCCGCTAATATATCTGCCTTGAAATGAGTGCAGCACTCCGGTATCTTAAGCAAGGAATGCCTGCTACATTCAAAGCGACTATACTTGCAGTATGACGCCTTTGGCTTAAATGATAATGCATATCCACATCCACCGCATATCATCTTCCCTACAAGTACATGCTTTTTCTTGCTTGTATCTCTTTTCTTAGAACCGTGTAACATCTTATTCGCCTGTTCAAATAATTCTACTGAAACTATAGGGGCATGATGATTCTTAATTACCTTCCATTCCTCTCGGGGATGACGGATTACACTACTATTCCCTGCAATATTCGTGCTTCTCTTACCATAAATCATCTCGCCAAGATATACTCTGTTAGATACAATCCTTGTTATAGATGATGGATTCCATGAAATTACCTTGTCACTGTTGTTCGTCTTTCGTCTTAACTGTGTCCATGTACATCCACTCAAATTAAATCCCCATCTTCAACATCAAACTCCCTATCAATCAAATCTTGCAATCGTTTTGCTAATCTTTTTTTCTTGTATAGTAAATTACCATTTATTTGCGTATGAAATTCTATAATAACTACCTTAGTCCATATTAGTCCTGCCATGAAAATAATGGCAATAATTCCCATAGATACCAAATCAGCTGTGCTCTTTTCTCTTGTAATTGCACCACAAATAAATGATATTACAGGTAAGAAATATGCCTGAAATGTATTTAACCTATTCTGCTTACCTTTCTCTCTTTCTGCCTCTTCTTCACAAATTTCATTCTGTATCTTACGTCTCAATTGCTTCATTTTGTTCTTATTATACAAATTAAACTCTTCTCCCATTAATACCGCTTTTAGTATATCAAGTAAATCTGTATAATGTTCAACATTCTCTTTCCACTCTTTACGCTGAAAATAGCTTATTAATGATGCAAACAGGTAAATAACTAACAACCAAATCCCCTCTGCTATCAGAGCTATAAAACTATTCAGACTCAATAATACAAATACACCTACTGCACCTAAAATACTTATCACCACCAGAATTTTATTCATAAGCTTCATATTCTTTAATTTACTTTTCAATGTATATTTTTCATTTACCATTTTTTCATATGCTTCCAAAACATTATCTACCATATTTATTCCCTCATACTTTTATTAATTTTATGAATTTGTATCTATAGTATCACCTATCCACCTCACCATCATATACTCGCTCTGTTCTTTCATCGAACAGAACAAACAAACCCAAATCCATACTCTTCTGATTCTCTTCCATGAACTTCGTCACTGTACTCACGCTCGGTGGATTGCTCCATCAACGCCTCCCCCCCCAACAATGTCTTATTAGCCGCATTTACAATTGCTTCAACTGCATCAATTCTCGTAATATCACCTAGTACTGTCTGTATCATCATTTATCCTACCTTATCTCAATATTTCTTCTTCATTGTCCACTTTCTGCTGTCAGCAAAGTAGTATAAATCAACTTCTTCTACTCGTTCTCCTAATGTCACTTCACATTTGAAGTGATTTCCCCACATTCTACCTGCATTTTCCCACTTGATATTATCAATTCGTAGCTTGATTCCTTCGACTGAAAAATACAATGGAATAATCTTGCCCTCTTTATTGAATGAAGCAATAACTGGAACTGGGACATGCTGTACATTATCTACAAATGGATTTCCACTTTCATTACCAGACGGATAACTGCTCATCTAACCACTCCTTCAGTTTGCAGAACATTTGTTTTGTTATATTATACAAACATTCGTTCTCTCCGTCAACAACTAGCAATGTAAAAGAATGTTCACCCCACCAATACAAAAAGGCACCTGTTAATCCTTGTCTTAACTAGATGCCTTCTACAATATATTTTACCTCTTCTACATACTCTTTTAAACATACTTATAGTTCTATCTTTAGGAACTATAAGCCCCTACGCTCTCCACCACGCCCTTCCATATCCGCAGTGCCATCCGCTTCTTCTCTTCCAATAATTCCTGAAATCCCTTCTCATCTTCTCTCCCCTTATAAAATGTAAATAGCTATGTACATATGCCTACCCGATATCACTAATCGAAGCAAACTAAAAAGAACAGCCGTCGCTGTCCTTCCTAGTATGCAATAAAATATTCATTTGTCGCTTTATACTTCACAAACTGCGTTATTATCCACACGAACACAATTACGAGCCAATATCATAAACAATCTCTAGTAACTGGACTAACTTATTCACCTGCTCTTCATCAAAAAGTTCAAGCGTCCCAAGCAACTTCTTATTATGATTTCCTTTGCCACACTTTCCTGTTAGAATGTAATCACAGTTCACATCCAATACCGTCGAAATTCTAAATAATACACCTGCTGAAAAACCTTTCTTACCTGTCTCTATTTCGTACAGAAACTTCGTAGATATTCCAGACAATTCAGCTACTGCATCTCTCGTGTAACCTCTCTTGACTCTCATCTTTTGTATTCGTAACCCAGCCTCCGCATATATGGGCTCTTTCATCTGTATCATCTCCCAATATTATTCTACCGCTTTACTTTTTCCATAAAATGGTCTGGAATTCCTAATCTAGTTACCTTTCATTCAAGTTATTATACTTTTATTTTTATTATACTCTTGAATTATCTGACAATGTCTTGTTATTATACCAACACAGTATATTTTCACAAAAACCTATATATCACACCTTCTAAGCCACTTTGTGTGATGAATCATGCCATTCATAAAAAAAGCTCAGAAATTATGCATACTTGTAGTACTCTCCCTATATCGGAGGTAACACATCAATGGAACTATTATCAAAACTAATGAAACAAAATGAACAAATATCAGAAAAGCAAAAGAAAATGGCTATATATCACCTGAAGTGTTGGCTATACGACGGAAGTAAATTCTTGATTTTCTTCGTTTTCTTCTATCTCATAAAACGCTTAGATATGTACCTATATGCATTCATCATCCTGCTGCCACTACGACTTAATACTGGTGGACTGCATTTCAAACATTACTGGAGCTGTTTGCTCTTCTCTTTTGGATATATGCTGATGGTTACTATTCCTCTAGCAGATGTACGACTGCCATATGGTGTATCCATATTACTACTGCTCTTATGTGTAGCAATCAATGGTTCTATTGGTCCAATCTGCTCAGCCAGCAGACCAGCATTACCTCAACAAGAAATCATAAAATATCGGCAAAAAGGAGCTTTATTTACCTGTTATGACACATTACTTACGATGCTATTCTGGAATACACACTTAGCTCCTGTTGGTTTTTGGACTATTGTACTGCATTCAATGCAGTTACTAATAGGAAATATACAAATGAAAGGAGGATTTAAGACATGTTACAGAAGTTTATAGGAATTGCTAGCGCCTTTGTTATTGCTGCATTTAGCGTTCCTGAGTATTTAACACTACACTATGTAGGACCTTCAATCTTTTTCTTTGGTGAGCCAGAATATCCTAATGTTGCCAAATAACAAAAGAACTGATTTTATCACCTCATGATAAAATCAGTTCTTTTATATAGACACCTTTACACTAAAATAATTCTGCTCCTTGTATTCCATATTTCCCATCATCACTTCTGCTTTATTTTTCTTTGCAATCATAATAAGTCTAGCTAATCCCATTCCACGTCCAGTCCCTTTAGTGCTATATCCATTCTTACAAAATTTTTCTATTTCATTGTTAGATAATGCTTCACAGGAATTTGCTACTTCGACAGAAAAATGATTATCTCCTTCTGATAGAATTCTAACTCTTAATTTCCTTATGAATTGTTTCTCACTCAACAAAGCCTCAACTGCATTATCAATAAGTATTCCTATAATTTCTACTAATTCAACAATATCTATTCTTTTCCTGAAATTAATCACATGAACTTTTTGACTAACTTCAATTCCTGCTTGCTGTGCTACAATAAATTTTGAGTATAACACGCTAATAATAATGGGATCCAAATCCCTCTTAAGCAAACTATTCAATTCATTCTCCCTCAAAAGTGAATCACAATATTGGTTTTGCTCCTTTATCAGTTCTTTGGTGTCGATGATAGTATATTGCATGCTCTTTATCGCATTAATATGATTATTAAATTCATGTTGGCGTTGTCTAATTGCAATAACTGCATCCTCAAAAGAATGATAATATACCTGATACATCCTTAACTCTCTTTCTTTATTTTTTCTCTCCATTTCCGCAGTTAAAACTAACACCACAAATAACAATAATCCCCATATTCCACTTACTAGTTGCAACATTATGTCAGCATGTACAATTCTTTCTGACTCGTAAACCACAAACAAATATAAATTAATTAGTGTCTGCTGATTAAATTTAAAATAGCCTTAAAACATTGATTTTACTGACTTCCTTATCTATCAGTGTTATACTAAAAGTGCACGGTTTATGAGAGAATTAAAACTTTTTTCGTGCAGTTTTCTATAGAAAAATA
>JAZNMO010000075.1:0-5184 GCA_045579665.1 Lachnospiraceae bacterium | reverse complement strand
TAAGAACAAAGAGGAATATAGTGAGGATTATGTGATTAATAGTTCACAGGCATTAGAGCTTGCAGGGAACAATACGGTGCTGGTAGTTGTGGATGTTAACCGACCAAGTATTACGGAGTGTCCGGAGCTTATTAGACGTTGTAAGACGGTAGTTGTGTTGGATCATCATAGACAGACGACAGAGGTTATTGAAAATGCAACGCTTTCTTATGTAGAGCCATATGCATCCAGTGCGTGCGAAATGGTTGCCGAGGTATTGCAGTATATTGGTAATAATGTTAAGGTTAAGTCTAATGAGGCTGATTGTCTTTATTCCGGAATTATTATTGATACGAATAACTTTACAGCGAAGACTGGTGTTAGAACCTTTGAGGCGGCTGCTTTCTTAAGAAGATGTGGTGCTGATGTGACAAGAGTCCGTAAGATGTTTAGAGATGATGTTACAGAGTATAAGGCTAAGGCTGAGGCGGTAAGCAATGCGGAGATTTATAAGAATGCATATGCAATTTCGGAGTGCTCGGCGGAGGGACTTGCTAGTCCTACGATTGTAGGTGCACAGGCAGCTAATGAGCTTTTGAATATTAGCGGAATTAAGGCCAGCTTTGTGGTCACTGATTTCCAGAATAAGATTTATGTATCGGCGAGATCGATAGATGAAGTGAATGTTCAGATTATCATGGAGAGACTTGGAGGCGGAGGTCATATGAATATGGCGGGGGCCCAGCTTGAGGGATGTACGCCGAAGGAAGCCATGGATATTTTGAGAGAGACTATAAATACAATGTTACAAGAGGGTGCAATTTAATGAAGGTTATTTTATTACAAGATGTGAAATCCGTTGGAAAAAAGGGAGATATGGTAGAGCTTAGTGAGGGCTATGCAAGAAACTTTATTCTTCCTAAGAAGTTAGGTGTAGAGGCGAATAACGCCAATATGAATAATTTAAAGCTACAGAAGGCGAATGAAGCTAAGATTGCAAAGGAGCAGCTTGAAGCAGCTCAGGCTTTAGCAAAAGAAGTAGAAGAGATGTTGGTTAAGGTGACAATTAAGTCGGGTGAAGGTGGAAGAACCTTTGGTTCGGTTTCTTCTAAAGAGATTTCAAAGGCAGTGGCTGAACAGTATGGCAAGGAGATTGATAAGAAGAAGATGCAGATGCCGGATGCAATTAAGTCATTAGGTACTTATGAAGTAATGGTTAAGCTTCATCCGAAGGTTACAGCTAAGCTTCGTGTGAGCGTTCAGGAAGCATAAAAAGATGATAGGATTGAACAGAGTTCGCTGATGAAGCGAACTCTTTTAAGAAGAGAATGAGTTAAGTGTTGGGAATGGAGTGATTATGATGCCGGAGATGGATGAGGCTGTCTTGAAAAGGGTTTTGCCGCATAGTGTAGAAGCAGAGCAATCAGTAATTGGTGCAATGCTGATGGACAGAGAGGCAATTACAATTGCAAGTGAGCAGATTACCGGTGATGATTTTTATGGTAAGCAGTATGGGATTTTATTTGATTCCATGGTAGAGCTGAATGATGAAGGAAAGCCGGTTGATTTGATTACGTTACAAGAGAGATTAAAGGAAAAAGGAGTTCCGCCGGAGATATATAGTTTGGAATATATCCGAGATATTATTTCAACAGTGCCTACCTCTGCCAATATCAAGTATTATGCCAATATTGTGTCAGAGAAGTCTGTGCTTCGTAAGTTGATTCGTGTCACAGAAGAGATTACAAATAATTGTTATGGACAGAAGGATACACTGGAAGTGTTGCTTGAGGAAACAGAGAAGAAGGTATTTGAGATAGCACAGAAGCGAAGTAATGGTGATTTTGTACCGATTCGTCAGGTTGTTATGAATGCCATGAATATGATTGAGGATGCTTCTAAGAATAAGGGGGCTGTAACCGGTATAGCTACAGGTTTCCTGGATTTGGATTATAAGACTGCAGGTATGCAGCCGGCAGACTTGATTTTAGTTGCAGCAAGACCTTCTATGGGTAAGACTGCTTTTGTATTAAATATAGCGCAACATGTAGCGTTTAGAGATAATAAGGCAGTTGCTATCTTTTCACTGGAGATGTCAAAGGAGCAGCTTGTAAATCGTTTGCTGGCTCTGGAATCTAAGGTGAATTCTCATTCTATCCGTACAGGTAATATGAAGGATGATGAATGGGAACGTTTGATAGAAAGTGCAGATGTGATTGGAAAATCGAAGCTTTTGATAGATGATACACCCGGTATTAGTATCGGTGAATTGCGTTCTAAGTGTCGTAAGTTTAAGCTGGAATATGATTTACAGATGATTATCATTGACTACCTGCAGTTGATGACGGGGTCGGGTAAGACAGAATCAAGACAGCAGGAAATTTCTGATATTTCTCGTTCGCTTAAGGCATTGGCACGAGAACTGCGCGTGCCAGTGATTGCATTGTCACAGTTATCACGACAGGTTGAGCAGAGACCGGACCATCGACCGATGATGTCGGATCTTCGAGAGTCTGGAGCGATTGAGCAGGATGCGGATGTTATCATGTTTATCTACCGAGATGATTATTATAATAAAGATACTGAGCTTAAGAATGTTGCTGAGATTATTATTGCTAAGCAGAGAAACGGTGCGATAGGAACAATTAATCTTGCTTGGCTGCCTGACTATACTCAGTTTGCAAATCTTGCGAAATAGTCTTAAATTAATGCTTTACTATAAAGCTTATTTATGCTAGGATATTTTTGGAAATATAATATTGATACTACGAAAGAGAACATACCATAGGCATGTTCTCTTTTTGCGCGAATAAGCAGAGTCAAGGCTGTTTATGGAAACATATGCTTGCATAGATGTTTGCATAAATAGCTTTGACGAGCAACGTGACCGAGCGAAGGATTCGCGAGGTGCTTATTCTGAATAAGCAGAGTCAAGGCTGTTTATGAAAACATATGCTTGCATGGATGTTTGCATAATGGTATGGAGAGGAGTAAAAATGGTAAAAGAGAATTATGTGATTCATGAGGTTGCAAAAGAAGTAGATGTAGAAGCACATGTACTAAGATACTGGGAAGAGGAATTGGAGTTGCCTATTTTACGAAATGATAAAGGACACAGAGTTTATTCCCAAGAGGATATTAGAAGGTTTTCGAGGATAAAAAATTTGAGAGATCAGGGGTTGCAGTTGAAGGCGGTAAAACGTGTACTGGACCAGACACAGGATATTGACTTGGACGAGCCACAAGAAAGGGAAGAAAAGTTATTTCAGCAGAAGCAATTAACGAAAATTGGTAAGAATGGAGATATGAAAGTGATTCAAGTGAGACCGTTCTATGGCAACAAAAATGAAATAAAAATGAAAGATGATGCACAAATTCAAGATTTTCAGCAAGAAAAGCTCGCCAGAATGCAATTTTTGTTTCAAAAATTAATTAAGGACGTTATTGAAGAAAATAATATAACTTTAGTGAGGGAATTATCAGAAAACATAAAAGAAGATGTATGTAAAGAATTGGATTATCAATTTCGTTTGTATGAAGACCGTGAAGATGAAAGAGAACGTTCCAGAATAGAAAGAGAAGAAAAATACATATTGGCACAGAGATTGGCAGAGGAAGCACATTACAAGCGTATAGATGAGTTATTGAGACAGACGAAGGATAAAAACAAAGGAAAAAATCGTAAAAGTTTTTGGGCAACCATGCGAGAAGAGAATTTAGAAAAAGATGAGGACGCACTTATATAAGAATATGGATAATAAAAAAGCTTTCAAAATTACTTTGAAAGCTTTTATCGTATCTGATGATACACTTTATTATGCCTGTTCGATAGAACCTGTTGGGCAAGCACCTGCGCAAGAACCGCAATCAATACACTTGTCAGCGTCGATTTCGAACTTACCATCACCCATGCTGATAGCGCCTACTGGACACTGTGCTTCACAAGCACCACAGCATACACATGCATCTGAAATCTGATATGCCATAATACATTCCTCCTAATAATTATATCACTCACAACCATTAACTTAGAAACATCAATAAATAAATTGATAAATCCTTGTCAATACATATATTTTAATATATTCACATTAGAAATACAAGTAAAAATCAGTATTTCTGTAATGTTAAATGATAGAAATTCTCATTACATATTTATCCAATTAGGAATCTCTGCGTTCCTTGATTCCATCCAAAATAAACTGCTTTAATTCAGGAACTTTAGCCTTGTCCATATTAGGAACATCTTCTAATCGATAGTCCATTCCTAATTTTTTGTATTTTGCTTTACCCATTGTATGATATGGTAATACGTCGAGTGCTTTTACATTATTTAATCCACCAATGAAATATCCCAGTTTGTGAAGGGATTCTTCATCATCCGTAATACCCGGAACTACAACATGTCTAATCCAAACATCTACGTTCTTTTCATCAAGATATTTTGCAAATGCTAAAATATTTTCATTTGGCTGTTTTACAAGGTCCAAATGTTTATTAGGGTCAATATGCTTAATATCAAGCATTACAAGGTCTGTTAATGTACATAGCTTGTCCATCTTGGCAAGAAACTCCGGTGTACCATTTGGATTATATGCGATACCGGAAGTATCAAGACAGGTATGAATATCATTTTCTTTGGCAAGGGTAAATAATTCAATGAGGAAATCTATCTGCATTAATGGTTCACCACCGGTAACCGTGATACCTCCATCACGATAGAAGGCTCTATTACGAACAAACTTGTCGATTAATTCCGATGCTTCCATTTCTGTACCAAGATTCATTTCCCAAGTATCAGGGTTATGACAGTATGCGCATCTCATGGGGCAGCCTTGAGTAAAGATGACAAAGCGGACACCGGGACCATCAACGGTTCCAAAAGATTCTAAAGAGTGAATTTTTCCAGTCATGAATTTTCCTATCCTTTCCTTTAAAGAAACCCCGGAAAATGCTTCCGGGGTTCAATTAGTTCATTACTTTTGTAATTAGAAATCCTCGTGGAATGTACGAGAGATTACATCTGCCTGCTGCTCAGGAGTTAACTTGATGAAGTTAACAGCGTATCCTGAAACACGGATTGTTAACTGTGGGTAATTCTCTGGATGCTGCTGAGCATCTAATAATGTATCTCTGCTAAGAACGTTAACATTGAGATGATGTCCGCCCTTAACTACGTATCCATCTAATAAAGACACTAAATTG
>JAZNMO010000074.1:0-5740 GCA_045579665.1 Lachnospiraceae bacterium | reverse complement strand
GGTTAATCATGGATAATACGAAAAGTTTTACAAGTGGAGGGGTGCTCAGTTCTCTTATAAAATTTGCAATACCAGTATTAGTAGCTATGTTTTTGCAATCACTTTATGGTGCAGTTGATTTACTTGTTGTAGGACAGTTTGCAGAAACTATAGATGTATCTGGTGTTGCTACAGGAAGTCTTTTGATGCAAACTGTTACTATGATAATTACAGGGTTATCAATGGGGGTAACAATATATGTAGGACAAAAAATTGGTGAGAAGAAAGAGGATGAGGCTGGCAAAGCAATTGGTTCTGGTATTATGCTTTTCCTTTTATTAGGAGCTATTTTATCGATTTTATTAGTTGTATTTACGAAATCGTTGGCAAACTTACTTCATGCACCAAGCGAAGCATACGTACAAACTTGTGAGTATATCATGGTATGTGGAAGTGGTACAATATTCATCGGATTATACAATTTATTAGGAGCTATTTTTAGGGGGATTGGAGATTCAAAAACTCCTCTATTTACGGTATTTGTTGCGTGTATAATTAATATTGTTGCGGATTTGTTGTTCGTGGCAGTTTTGGGCTTAGGAGCCATGGGAGCGGCATTGGCAACTATAATTGCACAAGCGGTTAGTGTGATTGTTTCTGTGCTTATAATTATTAAGAAACCTCTTCCGTTTACATTTAAAAAGGAATATATTTGTTTTAATAAGCAGTTAATTTCGCATGAATTAAGACTTGGAACACCTATAGCATTACAAGAGTTTCTTGTAGGTGTATCATTTATGGTGATACAAACGGTTGTTAATTCCATTGATGTAATTGCATCAGCCGGGGTAGGAGTTGCTGAAAAGGTATGTGCATTTATTATGTTGGTACCATCTGCATTTTCACAAGCAATGTCAGCTTTTGTGGCACAGAATATAGGCGCAGGATATAAAGACAGAGCATTAAAAGCGTTGAAATGTGGAATTTTGACATCACTTGGTGTTGCTGTTTTCATAGCATCATTTACCTTTTTCAGAGGAGATATTTTAGCAAATATTTTCACAAAGGATGTGGAAGTAATTGAACAAGCATTTTATTACTTAAGAGCCTATGCGATTGATACATTTTTTACTGCAATTTTGTTTTGCTATATAGGATATTATAATGGGTGTGGAAAAACGCTGTTCGTTATGATTCAGGGAATAGTAGGAGCATTCTGTGTCAGAGTTCCGATGGTATTTTTGATGAGTAATTTACCATATGCAACTTTGTTCCATATTGGTTTGGCAACGCCTATTTCATCCATAGTACAAATTATATTGTGTGTGTTCTTTATGATATATACAGTTCGTGTAGAGAAGAAGAGTTTTCAGCAAAAATGAATTGACAGCACACTCGAAACTTTCAGTTCTCAAATGACGAAATTTATATGATTTAATAACTGTTATATCTTGTTATAGAAATCTCGTCAAACCCTTGAAAATACTAAACTTTTCACTGGTGTCCTTTCCATTACATCTTGTATTGTGTTATATCGTTCTGACCTTGTTTACGAACCCTCATAAGGGAAAAAATAAGGGAAAGAAAATCTGGTAACAACTAATAACAAATTATAAAAATGGCAGTTGGAACTGGATGAGATGCTTTTAATACAATTACAAGAAAGGACAGATAAGATGAGATTGATATATGCAGAATATAACTCACAGACAAACAGTATTGATGTAACCACATTTGAGAATTACATATTGCGAATTGATTGTAATATAGCTGAGGAGGGATTGAGAACAACTCCTTGCTCGCAGAATTCGCTTAACGCATTGGCGATAGATGAGCCGCTTGAATATGCTCGGCTTGCTTTGGATGGAGAAATGCAGGCGTGGGTGGATGCTATTGATAGTTTGGAAATATGGTAATATTAAAAGGCAGATTGCGTATAGTAATCTGTCTTTTGTAATTGACAAAAATAATAGATGACATTATACTAGAACACATGATATAGAACGAATGATTTAGAAAGGGAGATAACATGCCACCTAAAGCGAAATTCACCAAAAATGAAATTGTAGAAGCTGCGATGCAGATTGTTCGCGAACAAGGCTTGGAAGCCGTCACATCTCGAGAACTGGGAAAGAGACTTGGAAGTTCTGCATGTCCAATTTTTACTGTATTTTCAAATATGGAAGAGGTAAAAAGTGAAATAATTATAGAAGCCAAAGAAATATATAAGGGATATGTAATGGAAGGTCTAAAGCAAGATGTTGCATTTAGAGGTGTTGGTTTTGCATACATTCAATTTTCTATAAAGGAACCCAAATTATTTCATTTGTTATTTATGAGTGAACAGTCAGAACCAACAGACATAGGGCATACGCTTATGTTAATTGATGCGAATTATGAGGAGATATTAAATTCGGTAAAAGAACCTTATGGATTGCAAGAGGAAGATGCAAAACGTTTATATCAACATCTTTGGGTATATACGCATGGAATTGCCTCAATGTGTGCAACCAAGGTTGCCGTTTTTACAAATGAAGAAATTGTATCAATGATGACAGATATATTTACAAGCTTATTGAAAGAAATAAAGATGCGAAGGAGTTAACTTTTATGAAAAAATACAAAATAGCCGCAATGTTGATGATTATTCATGGTGGCTTTATGGAACTTGGTGGTGTTTTTGCAATGATACCAGCTTTGCTTATAGGAACTGATAAATATGATATAAGCCAATATTTTGAATTTAAACTTCCCTATTTTCAAGATAATCTTTATATGATGATGGTTATGGGAGCAATATATGGAGTGTTTCGACTTATTGGAGCAATAGGGTTATTGAAGAATAGAATGTGGGGCTTAGTGTTATCTGTAATAAACTGTGTAATAACAATTGCATTGATGATGTTTTTGTTACCTGCCGGAATTATGGATGGAATATTTGCAGGAAGTGCATTGATATTAATCCTGATGCAGTATTATGGGGATAAAAAAGTCGTGGAATAAACTGCGAAAGGTTGATGGAGGATAATGTTATGAAAAAAATAGCAATGTTTACAATGGGGACCAGAGGCGATGTGCAACCCTATATTTATTTGGCACAGGAATTAAATAAAAATGGATATGACACATTACTTGGTTCGCATCCTTGCTGGAAACAATTGATTGAATCAAGTAATATAAAATTCGTACCGATTGGTCCGGATATTGATATAGAAAAAGAGGCTGCAATTATTCGGGGGAAAAATAAAAATCCGATGCTTAGTATGCTCAAAACAATGAATTTTGTCTTTGATATAATTGTTGAATCTACAGGAGATGTCTTTGAAGCTTGTAAAGGGATGGATTTGATCGTAGTATCACACGCACAAATGGGGGCGACGGAAGCGGAAGTTTTGGGAATACCAACAGTCAATGTTACGATACAGCCTGAGATGATTCCAGAAAAACTAAGGAAGAAAACTTTTATCAATAAGGTAATAGGCGGTTTAATAGCCGGTCAGGTTGCAAAACCATACAATAAGATTCGCAAGAAATATAACTTAAAGCCTGCCAAAGATATCGGGATGATTATGTCATCGAATTATGATTTGATTCCGATTAGCCAATACGCGAGAGAAAGAAATCCATATTGGGAACCGCATCATGTTTTTACGGGATTTTGGTATCAGGAAGAAAAAGATTATCAACCGAACGAAGAACTTGATAATTTTTTAAAGTGTGGAGACAAACCGATTCTTTTGGCATTGGGTGCGATGTCTTTTGAAGATAAGGCAGAGGTACATAAACTGGATATGTTTGTAAAAGCATTTGAGAAAACTGGATATAGAGCAATTATACAAGGTTTCCAAAAATCCTTACAGGAATATAAATTGCCGAATTCTATGATTGCGATTGGTTCCGTTCCGCACAGTTATCTTTTTGATAAATGTAAAATGGTAATTCATCATTGTGGATTTGGAACATCAGCAGCAACTTTGATATATGGCATTCCGTCGATTCCGGTGCCTCATGTTTTAGACCAAAAAGGACAATCGGATATGCTTATAAAACTAGGTGTGGCAAGTGATGAAATCGATGGACATAATGTAACAGAAGATAAAATTATTTCATGTATTAAAGATATGGAATTGCATTATGAAGAAAGATATCAGAAAGTAAAGCAACTATCAGAAAAAATTAGAAACGAAAAAGGATTGGAGGTCGCGGTTCGGTACATTGGTGAAATTATTTAAAAATTGTTTGCCCATTACGAATATCTTGCAACTGGAAATAGTGTTATCTTGCTCATACGTATGGACAAGATGAGAGAAAAAACCTAAAAATAATAGTTGATATTCGAATGTATGTTTGGCAGAATTATAATTACGGAAAGTACCCATGACAGGGTGGTAACCTCCCGAGTTTATGAAAACCGGCAAGCGGAATACATAGGAAGGGAGGTGGCGCCGATGACAGGTTATGAAATCATTTCGATTTTTATAGGGATATTGGCTTTGCTGATGTCCTTTGGTAGCTTAATTGTTGCGTTGCTTGCCTTTCTCGACAAGAGAAACAAGCGAAAATAAAAATGCCTATCCTGTCTGGTCCACAGGATAGGCGTTGTCCGTAAGGACAAATATTAGTCTAAACTTGGAGCATCCACCTTTGGAGTGGGTGCTTTCTTTTTGTATAATTATAATAACACTTATGCAGAAATAGTTCAAGTGCTTTTGTGAATTGTTTGAGGGGCGATCATCTCCCTCCTTTATCTCTGCTTTGGTAAGGTCGGTTGGCGTTCTGTCTGTCAGCTTTTTCTTGATACCGTTGTATCTTTTCGTGCATGGTTTCGGCTTTGGGAGTGGCTTTCTCTCCGTATGCCTCTTCCCACTTGGCACATGCTTTCTGATATGCGTCGGTGGCATGTTGTGCGGTATAGAATGCTGTGTAGAAGTCCTGTACCGTTTTAAATCCATGCTGTTTGACGATATTAGACAATCCGGCTTTGAGGATTCGGATTTCCTCGTTCTTAGCTGAAATCCTACTTTCGAGATCCTTTTTCTTGGTAAGTCTTGCAAGTCCCTTTAACTCACTCAATTCAATCTCCAGTTTGTTCCGTTCACTTTCTGCTTCAAAGATAAGGTGATTGTGTTTATCAAGAGTAGCCTTAATCTTTTGAAGTTTCGGAAAAGCGGCTGCTTCCGGTGGCATAACCGGTCTTGAAGGTATTTGTGGCTTGGGCTGTTCTACAACCTCTGCTTCTGAAACAGTTGCAGTAATTGTGGCTACTGGTGGCTCGTGCTCGGTTATTACTTCCGTAGCTGGAGCGGTAACAACACTTGCTGTGTCCTCTGCTTTTGTAACAGCCTTGTTTCCATATTCTTTTTCAAGAGCCTCGTGGAACAGCTTGTTTTTCAATTCCCTAGCGGCGGTCAGTATCTTGGAAATCAGAAGTGCAAGTTTCGCTGTAGCTGTTGTGATAATGCCTGACAGCTTCTCAGGACACTTGCCGAATACATCTATGGATAATCGGATACGCTCCGTAATCCATTTCTGCTTTATCTGCCGTATCTCATCCTCCGGCACTTGGCTGACTAAGGCACGGTCTACCTCGTGATTCCACTGCATACGCACCTCGTTGTCTGCTTTTATCTGTTCTGCCTTGGGATTATTCTTGCCGATTTTCTTGGTGGCAAGATACAATCCGTTTTTATCAAACACATGGAGCTTGTCTTTATCATCCTCTATTAGAAGATTGATAAGGTCGGTATAAAAGCGTTTGGCC
>JAZNMO010000073.1:0-21526 GCA_045579665.1 Lachnospiraceae bacterium | reverse complement strand
GTTAGATTTTCTTAGTGCTTTTAGGATATATAGGAATCTGCCGACTGGACGGAGGCAGAAGGCATATTTTAAGCCATGGACGGCGAATATATGCCGGTTCCGTACATAGAGAACACTAAAATAAAAGCACCTAGAAACTCTTAGCCCAGAGCTCTCGCTTTCGAATGAAACCTGTTAGGGCGGGCGCCGAGAGAGCTCAGCTAAATCCCAATTTACCTACCTAAAAAAAGTCTCGCATCATTAATATGACACAAGACTTTTCAAGCTCTCCATTATTCATCCGCAGGTAGTCTGCGTATATATCGTAACACCAGCGGAACTGCCACCATAAAGGCAAGCACATCCGCAACGGTCTGCGACATCTGAATACCCGTCAGTCCAATGACAGAATCCAGAATAATCAAAGTTGGAATAAAGAACAATCCGCTTCTTAACAAAGAGAAGAAGCTCGCCAGCTTATTCTCGCCCACACTTTGGAACAGCATGGAGGCACATATGGTTACAGGCTGGAAGAATAATGCCAATAACTGAAAACGAAGCGCCTGTGTACCAATCTCTATCACCTGTACATCATCTCTAAAGATACCGACTAGGCTCCCCGATACAAAGAATGCCACAACAGCCAAGCTGCCAAGCAACACCTCTCCTGCTCCCCATGTGAAGAAGAAAGCCTTCTTCACTCTGGAATACTTCTTTGCACCATAGTTAAAGCCTGCCACCGGCTGGAATCCCTGCCCTATCCCCAAGCCTACCGCAAAGATAAAGAAACAGATACGATTTACAATGGACATTGCCGCTACTGCTGCATCTCCATAGCCACCTGCAAGACTATTCAATACCATAGTCGAAATACTGTTTAAGCCCTGACGAAGCAAACTTGGGAAACCTGTCTTTACCACCTCTGTAATACCCAGCGGATTCTTTGTAATCGCTGTAATCGCAATCTTGGTCTGCGTCTTACCACGCAAAAACATGCTCAATAAAATCATAAAGCTCACGCACTGGGACAGTGCTGTGGATAATCCCGCTCCGGCAATTCCCATATCAAAACCGCTAATAAAAATAGGGTCTCCTATCATATTCAATAAGCCACCTGTTACAAGACCAATCATCGCAAGATTTGCTTTGCCTTCATAGCGAAGAATATTATTCAATACAAAGCTTGCCATCATAATCGGTGCTGCTATCAATATGTATCTTCCATAATCTCTTGCATAAGGAAGAATCGTGTCCGTACTACCAAGCAACAGCATCAACGGGTCGATAAATATCAGTCCTAAAATACCAATTACCGTACCCAATAATAATGCTGTAAAGAAACTAAGTGACGCTGTGACCCTTGCGCTCTCCACATCCTGATTTCCAAGTCTTCTGGAAATAATACTTCCTGCACCCTGTCCAAGCATAAAACCAAATGCCTGAATAATCGCCATCAGACCAAATACAATTCCCACCGCACCACTGGCACTGTTTCCTAGCGCACTTACAAAATAAGTATCTGCCATATTATAAATATTGGTTACCAGCATACTGATTGTCGTTGGAATCCCAAGCATAATCACCAGCTTAGATACCGGTGTCTTTGTCATCTTCTCATAGTGTGTCATCTGTGTCGTCTTATCATTGCCACTCATACCATACATACCTCTTTTCTACCTATACATTAAACCCTAGCATGCTATTTTTATTTCGTCAAATACAACTGTTACAATTTTTCAGAAAAATATGTTGACAGGTCACTCATTTAGTTGTATGGTTAATTACATAAGTAATGAACCTACGAACCAATTAGTTTTTGTAGGCCACCTGTTCCACGATGACGAATTCTCATTTCCGGAACAAAATCTAGTAATCAAATATTCAAGCAAAAAAATTTAAGAAATGGAGGAACGCAATGAACGAATATCTGACTCAGGAAAAGTCTATTTATCTTCAGATAAGCGAAATGATTGAAAATGATATTCTGCGTGATATTTTGCTAGAGGAGGAGAAGGTACCAAGTACCAATGAGTTGGCAAAGCTCTACGCAATTAATCCTGCAACAGCAGCAAAGGGAATCAACCTCTTGGTTGATTCCGGGATCCTATATAAGAAAAGAGGTATCGGTATGTTTGTAGCAACAGGCGCAAAAGCACAGATTCGTGCCAGAAGAAAAGAAGAATTTTATGAACATTACCTACAGGCAATTTTGCAGGAAGCCTTACACATAGGCATCAGCAAGGAAGAATTAATCGAAATGATACAGCAGTCAAAGAACTAAGAGGGAAAGAGATATGAGCGATTTTAAATTAGTATGTAACGACATCGTAAAGAAATATGGCAAGAAAGAAATATTACACAATATTGATTTAGAAATTGAACCAGGTAAAATCTATGGTCTCATCGGAAGAAACGGAGCCGGTAAAACAACTCTCCTTTCCGTATTATCTGCACAAACACCAGCCACCTCAGGTAATGTTACCTACAGCGGTATGCAGGTATGGGAGAATCAGGAAGCACTCAACCACATCTGCTTCTCAAGAGAACTGAATGCTGTATCTGCTTACGGTCCTAATAACCTCAAGGTAAAGGAATATTTCGAAGCCGCCCAAGCCTTCTTCCCTAACTGGGATAAAGAAATGGCAAAGCGTCTTTGCAAGGAGTTCGGTCTTGAAGAAAAGAAGAAAATCAGTAAGCTTTCCAAAGGTATGATGTCCATGGTAACCATCATCGTAGCACTTGCGAGCAAAGCTGACATCACCTTTATGGACGAACCTGTTGCAGGACTTGACGTAGTCGCCAGAGACCAGTTCTACAGAGAGCTGTTAAATGAATATACGGAAACAGGAAGAACCTTCGTAGTTTCTACACACATTATTGAGGAAGCCGCAGACCTGTTTGAAGAGACCATTCTGATTAAAGATGGAAATATTCTCTTAAAGGAGAATACCTTAGACCTTCTAGACAGAGCTTTCCATGTCAGTGGAAAGGCAGAAGATGTAGATGCTTTCATTCAAGGCTTACCTACCTACCGAATTGAGAATATCGGCAGAAGCAAGGGTGCTACTATTCTTTTAAAACCGGGACAGGAGCTTCCAACAGGCTATGATGTTACGGTACAGCCTGTGAGCCTTCAGAATTTGTTTGTTGCTTTATGCGGCCAGGATGCTGCAAGCAGAATGTGAGGAACCTATGAACAGAACATATAGAAGCTTAAAATACATATTCCTTCAGACGCAGGTAATATTTGCACTTACCACAGGACTTGCATTCTTACTTCTGTTTCTGTTTGAAGGCTTTTTAAACTTTGACACCGACTTTCCGTTAAAAGAAGTATTCAATACAGCCGCCTTCAATATTCCACTACTTGGAATCCTGTTTGTTGGCTTAATATTAGGAAGCTACTACCAGATGCTATGCCCCTTTTATCTTACCTTCTCTACCACAAGAAAAGAGATTTATCTTAGTATGAAGGTCATTGCATGGCTTCCGGTGCTGGAATTATTTCTGCTGAGTCTGATTCTTCTGATTTTTGCAGATTCATCATCCAAAGCAACCGTTATCAGCAGCTACATCGGCCTTCTGGGAATTGCCTTTATAGGCTTATCCTTTGGTGAATTTATGGGAGTTCTCAGTCTTAAGTTTGCTAAGTTCGGCCGTGTCTTTCCTGCTATTCTAGGAGGTATCGGCGGTGGTATTGGTGGCTTTTGTACCAGCTTTTTTGCTGATGTAGAAAACGCAAGGACTCTTTCCTTTGCAGTCCTTCTAAACAAATATTCACATGTATTTTTGATTATCGGTATTCTGCTTTATCTTATTACAAACCTTGCAGTATACCGTATCATCAAAAAATTATCCGCACATTAAAGGAGAAAAGCTATGTTAAAAAAGATATCAAAAGGAATTCACCTGCATCTGCCGACACTTTATATGACACTTGGCCTGATATGGGGCATGGCATTGTTCGGATTTGTAATATTTGAACTTCTGATGCAGCTGGTAGTTATCAACAAACCGGACCCTGAGGTTTTTCAAATGGCATTCCTGATGGCATTCGTTATATATTGGGGAACTGCTCTTCTTACAGGAGGCGTCACAAACTATACCAGCTTTAACACCGCCATTTCCATGGGATGTACAAGGAAAAGCTATATCATAACACGAACCATATTCCTATTTACATCAAACCTTTTAGGTATCCTTTCTGTAGCAGCAGTTTATTACTTAGAGAAGCTATATCTGAACCTGCATTGGACGGGACTGCCATTAGAAGATGATATTAGCTTTCTTATGAATCCGCTCCTACTCCTTATGATGTGGATTGTCGGAACCATACTTCCTTTCTTCATTAGTGCATTAAATCTCCGCTTTGGAAAGGTTGTGACAATTGCAATTTACGTTATATGGTTAGTTGGCTGCTTTAGCTTTGCACACATTCGAGATTTTATCCATTCAGACACTACATTGGCGATTGTCAGAATCTTCCAGATGTTGCAGCCTTATCACTGGTGCATCATTCTGCTTGCAATATGTGCAGTACTTTATATGATAGCTTACAAGCTTTATAAAAAACAGGCCGTAGTTGCCTAATAAAACAAAAGAAAGTTACTACTACTTTTTAAATAATAAAATTGAAGGAGAAAAGAAATCATGAGTTTAGTAGTTAAGAATTTATCTAAAAAATACGGTGAGAAGACCGTACTGGAAAGTTTAAGCTTTACCATGGAGAAGCCTGGTGTATATGCGCTCCTTGGTACAAATGGAGCAGGTAAAACAACATCTATCAGAATGATGCTTGGTATGCTTTCCAAAAACAGCGGCGAGGTATTGTGGAATGGCAAGCCTCTTGATACCGCTACCTGTAATGTGGGTTACCTTGCAGAGGAGCGTGGCTTATACCCCAAATACACATTAATGGACCAGTTAATCTACTTTGCAGGCTTAAGAGGTGTATCTAAGTCTGAGGCAAAGAAGCGTATCAAATACTGGGCAAAGCGCCTTGAAGTAGAAGAATATCTCTATCCAAATGCTCAGACAGAAGAAACCAAAGGCAAAAAAGGACGTAAAAAGGCAGAGAAACCAAAGACAGCAGACCAGCTTTCAAAGGGTAACCAGCAGAAGCTGCAGTTTATGACTGCACTCATCTCAGACCCTGAGCTTCTCATCCTTGATGAGCCGCTATCAGGTCTTGACCCGGTAAATACAGACCTCTTTAAGAGTATCATTCGTGAGGAAATTGCAAAGGGCAAATACCTGATTATGTCCAGCCATCAGATGGCTACCGTAGAGGAGTTTTGTACTGATATCACAATCCTTAAGCACTCTAAGGTTGTATTACAGGGTAATTTAAACGAAATCAAGAAGAGCTACGGACGTGTGAATCTGGCACTCAAGGTAGAACAGGATATCACTTCCTATATTAATGCTGTTGGTGCACAGATTGTTACCGAGAAGGAATATGAATACCAGATTAAGGTAACAGGTGAAGAGCAGGCTAACAAGCTCTTAGGTTCACTGATTCAGAACAATATCAGTATCATTACCTTCGACCTTCGTGAGCCATCACTTCATGAAATCTTTGTTGAAAAGGTAGGTGGAGAAGCCCATGAAACTGTTTAAAGATAAATTACGCGGAACCGGAAGTGTTTTTAAATTTACACTTCAGCAGTTTATGAAAAATAAGGCAAATATTATTTCACTTGTGATTATGCTGCTTTTCTCCACTCTTCTGCTTCCCATTATAACCATTATCAACGGTGCAGAGAGTAAACAGGTAGAAACAGCAAATATCAGCAGAGTATTCGTATGTAACAGTACTCCTTATAGCTTCGATGCCGCTTCCTTTGACGAGGCACTTGCAGAAAGTGAATACTGGTCAAACACTGAATTTAGCGATATCTCAGAAGAATTATCAGAGCCTGGAGTTTATTCTCTTACAGCTGATGAAGTTCAGCTTTTTGCAAAGCCTTCTGATGACGGCATGGGTTATAGCATTTATCTTGTAACCTGCGATGATGTCACGATTGATGAGGGATGCTTGTCTTCACTGGAATCTACTGCGTTGGAGCTTTTTGAATCGGCAAGATATCAGAGTTTAAATATCACCGACGACCAGCTCGCAACTCTGATGGCAAACTGGTCATACAAAACCAATAGCGTTGACAGCTATTTCGAAGACCACAGCAAGGCAGGCACACAATCCACGTTACAGCTTGCATATTCTGTCCTTCTAATGGTGGTTTGTACGATATCCGTTTCCTATATCGTCAGAAGTGTTATTGAAGAAAAGGCTTCCAAACTGGTAGAAACACTTATGGTCAGCGTACAGCCTCTTGCCTTGATTGTCGGAAAGGTATTGGCTTCCATGGCATATGTTGTCATTTTACTCCTGACCATGCTTTTCGGATATGTACTTTCCTACCATGTAACAGGACTTTTCCTTGAGGTTGACTCTATGGGAAATATGATGGCAAACATGGGTATCTCTACAGACCTTATGAATTTCAATCCGATTGCCATTATCGCTTTCGTAATTTCGTTATTATTGGGATACCTTACCTTCTCATTAATTGCAGGCTTAACTGCATCAGGCTGCTCTTCTCTTGAGGAGTCCGAAGGTGCAACACTTGGAAGTACAGCACTTTTGATGTTTGGATATGTTTTCTCATGTGGCGCAGTAGCAACCACTGCACCAACCATGATTTATATCAGCTGCCTTGTTCCATTCTTATCCATCTTCTGTGCCCCTGTGCACTATATGATGGGTAACATCGGATTTGGTACATTGGTTATTGCATGGTTATTACAGCTTATTATTATCTTAGTACTTGCAGTACTTTGCGGAAAGATTTACCGTACCCTGATTATGCATAGAGGTACTCGCGTAACATGGAAGCAGATGCTTGTTATGTTCCGTCAGAATACTGCATCACAGGAATAAATATAAATAGAGAGGAATCACATTATGAATAAACATGAATTCAAAGGCTTAGGCAAGATTTTCTCTTTTACGCTTGCCAGACAGCTTAGAGCAAAGGGCTTTGTCACAACAACCCTGATATTTGCAATCATATGCTTCCTTCTGCCTGCTATTATTCTTCCTATTTTCGAGAGCAGCAATGCAGAAGAGCAGGAGTTTGCCTCTACCACAACCATTGAAGAAATCTATGTGGTAGATAATACAGAAACAGCACAGGTTGACTTTAACCTTTTAAATCAGTTGGGCAATGAAACCTTTTCAGCAATCAACTATACTGCCTGCCCGTCAGTTGAAGACGCTGCCGCAAAGGCTGAGGAAAATGCAAAAGCATTAGTGCTTGCTCTTGACCCTTCAACCTATGGTTACAAAGCTACTCTTCTTTCAACCGATAATACAGATGTAGAAGATTATGAAAAGGATGCATTCCAGAGCTTTTTGAAAGCCAATATGCAGACAATTATGATTTATAAGAGCGGTATTCCTTATGAGTCCCTTGCGGAAATGACACTCCCTGTCAATACCGTTGTTTACCAGGGAACAGAGGCTCCTGTGGAGGCAGACCCGTTAGAAAACGTAAAGGCAGCCCTCTCAGCACTCCTTCCGTATCTGAATCTTATGATTCTGTACTTCCTGCTTTTGTTCTATGGTCAGAATATTGCAAATATCATCATTATGGAAAAGACATCTAAGCTGATGGATACTTTCCTTGTATGTGTAAAGCCTACCGCTATGATATTTGGTAAGGTATTTGCTACGATTACTGCTTGTGTATTACAGCTTCTTGTATGGATTCTTTCACTGCTTCTTGGCTTTGGCACAGGAATCTTCATTGCAAAGCAGGTAAATCCGGGACTCGAATTAGTGACTCTCTCCGTACTGGATTCTCTTAGCAGTGTAGCCGGCATCTTCTCTATTGAGGGTATTCTGCTTGCTGTACTTATGATAATACTGTCATTTGCCCTCTACTGCTCACTTGCAGCAATGGGTGGCTCACTTGCAGGTAAGCCTGATGATTTGAACTCAGCAAACAGCCTCTTTATTATGGTTATCCTTGTCAGCTTCTTTGCCCTCCTTTACAGCGATGTTATGACCGGCAATCTCGAAGCTGCGCTGGCTTGGTACGATATGATTCCATTTACAGCAGCTCTGATTACACCAAGCAAGATACTCTTAGGCTACTTAACCGTTCCTGAGATTCTGGTTTCCTTTGGAATCATGATACTGGTTATCTTCTTCTTCCTGTATCTTGCAGGTAAGCTTTATAAGCTGATGTCACTTTATAAGGGAGATTTTCCTAAGTTTAATCAGGTAATCAAGATGTTAACAAACAAGTAATGGTTACAAATAAAACCGCAAAATAGACAGTCGGATTCTGACTGTCTATTTTATTTTTTTGTCAATGGTTGACGTAACTTGTAAAATAATATATTATGTTTATATAATTTTTATATTTAAGGGGGATTTTCAATTATGGAAATGATTCTTGCACTTGGAGCCGGTTTTCTTTTAATCGGATCACTTATTTCACTTGGTATTTGGGTATTTATCAGTATTACTCACATGAAGGCACTGAGAATGTTAGGCTATGCAACACCTTGGTTTGCATGGATTCCATTCCTGAACTACGTTGCATTTGCTGATTCTATTCAGGAGGGTGAGACAATCACTATCTTAGGTCAGGAGATTCCATTCAAGTTCTTCAGATTTTGGTGGGTTTTGTGTCTCGTAGCTCCTTTTATCCCGGTAGTAGGAACTATCTTAGGCTATGTTATCCAGGTTCTTTGCCTCGGCACAAACTATATCAAGATGTTTGCTAAGCTTGAAAACAGAACAGAAGAAGACGTTCAGGTAGTAGGTTATGTTTCAGGTCTGCTTCCTATCGTTGCAGCAGTGAAGTTAATGCTTGTAAAAGAGAACAACTAATTACATATTGAAATGATTTAAGGGATTGCCATTCAAGCAATCCCTTTTTATGCACTCACTATTTTATCCTGCTAATAAGCTTCCATAATTTTTCTCTGGAAGAGGCTTAGAGAAATAATACCCTTGTATGGTATTACATTTCATTCTCTGCAAGAATCTGAACTGCTCCTTTGTCTCTACCCCTTCTGCTGTGATATACAGTCCAAGGCTTCTTGCCAATGCGATAATAAAGTATAACAGCTTTTCTCCCCTGTCATCTCCTATATGGTCTATTAAGCCCTTATCCAGCTTCAATTCATCAAACTGCGCCATATTTAATGTTGCAAGAGATGAATAACCATTTCCGAAATCATCCAATAGCAACTTAAATCCGGCAACTCTAAAGCACTGTATCAATGCCTTAATCTGGTCATTATCCTCCATCGCACTTTCCGTAATTTCAAGCTGTATATACTGAATATCTAACTGGTATTTATTCAAAATATTCATATATCGCTCTACGATATCCAAATAATATAGACTTGCTCTGGAGATATTCACTGACACCGGAACTATTCTCATTCCCTCATCCTGCCAACGCTTCTGCTGTTTACATACCTCTTCAAACACATACTCATCCAGTATAGATATCATACCATTCTTCTCAAACAGTGGTATGAAGTCGCCGGGAGATACCACCGTTCCATCCTTTTTACGCCAACGCACCAAAGCCTCCGCTCCATCCATCGACTGCGCATTTGCACCATACTTAGGCTGATACCATATCTCAAATTCATGATTTTGTATTCCCGCTTCAAAGGCATCCTCTATCTGTTTATTCTTCTGCAAATCCTCATAATCCTTTGCATTATAGAAACGATAGAGCTGGTCACTTCGCTGCTTAGCAAACTGATTGGCACGCTTTGCATGTCCGATTGCCTCCTCCACTGTTTCCTGGTGGCCGGTCGGATAAATACCAAAATATGCGGAAATTCTCGGTACACTCAATTCCTCTGAAATCACCTTCATACAGCTTTCAATATCTTCAATACGAAGAAGCAGACTCGCATCATTGGTTTCCCGTAAGAATAATACAAAGTCATCTCCACTGACTCTTGCCATTAGTTCTTTGTCATGTAACAGCTGTGTAATCTTCTTGGCAATCTCACAGATTACCTGGTCTCCTTTCGCTACACCACAGGTATTATTCACAATCTTAAAATCCTTTATGTCCATATAGACCACATATCCCGGGTAATCTCTTATACGAAGCATCTTTACCTTAAAGGCTTCCACATTATCTCTATCTGTCAATGGATCTACATATGCCAGCCTTTTCAACTGTTTCTTGCTGTTCCTGTATACCATAATATACAAGCAGCCTGCTATAAGGGTAACTGCAAGCAAAATCACCGCCAGTATATCTGTATGGTGTAAAACAGATTCCAATCTTGCTGCCAGCACTGACTCCGGAACAACCGTTATCACATACCATGGCTCAGCAATATGGCTCAGTGCAACCGGTGTAAAATAAATATATCTGTCTCCTGCATAATCCACAAAAATACTACCACTCATACCAAGCTTCATGCTCTGCCGCATCTCTTTTACTGCATCTTGATTCTCATCTGATATTTCAGATAATGCCGACAATACATTTTTCTTTCCATAGCCCGGAGACTGCTTGGCATTTACGATATAATCACCGTTCGCCTTAATGAGTGCACTGTAACCATGCCCGTCAAACAAATCAGAATCAAATATATTCTGAACATAATCCGTACTATATACCGCAAATAATACCCCTAATACACTATCCTGCTTATCATCATATATCGGAACACTAATGACATTAATCTTGTCACTCTTATCTATCACGTCTGTCATAGCACCGGTAACAACCGTTTCCCCATCCATACTTCTTCTGAAATTGTCATGAGAAGACATATCGACAGTTTCATAATCCGTGGTATACATGGTTCCATCCATATAGGCTACACCCATACGTTTAAACTGATGTACCTCTACCAATGGTGTTAATAATTCTCTTCCTGCATCTTCATTCTCCAGAAGATAACTCCCCAATTCTAAGGAAGTTCCCCACAGCAACTCCTGCATAGTTTCAATCTCACGCTCTATCGTATATGCATTCTGTTCAGCAACATTTTTCAATGTTTCCACAAGCTCTGTCTGCAAATCATTCCTTATATTCCTCGAAAACCGTATTACAATCCCCATCAGTACCAGCACCGTTACGATAAACACACACACCATGCCAAAAACATATCTTTTCTTACGCATAAAACACCTATCCTGTAAAACCCTATTACACATTGTTTGTATATTTTTATTTTATCACTTCTTATTTATTTTTCTACAATTCTTTTTGTTTTTTTGTTTCAGTTTGTATTTTTGGTGTAATTTACCAAAATGCATTTACATCATTTAACATAACTCCCTTGTGTACAACAAAGGAGTGTTCGCTTTTTGTGCAAACACTCCAATATTATTGTACATTATTCACTTACTGTTTCATCTGCCGCAGATGTCTCATCAATATTTTCACCATCTGAAGCCTCACTATCAGCATTCTCATCCTCTACTGATGTCTGAACCTCTTCCTCCTTCTTGGTTACTGTCAGGTAAAGCTCTACCTCACCTTCACCAATCCACCACATCTGTACGGATGCACCGTTATTGCTTTCATAAGGAACTATTATCGTTAATGCAGCTGATGCATTACAATCATTATCATTCTGAAATGAGGTCTGTTCCCAACTTACATTGGTTTGACTCTCATCATATGAATTACCGCAAACCGCACCACCATAGTAAGTATTACCTGTCATTGTTGCAGTAACCTCTACCTCATCACCAACCTGTAAATCAGATACATAATCTTCTAAAATAAAGTCATAATTCTTAACAGAAGTATATGTATATGCAGGCTCTTCCTCAGTAGATGATTCCTCTACTGTCGATGACTCTTCTACTGTTGATGACTCCTCTACTGTTGATGACTCCTCTACTGTCGATGACTCTTCTACTGTTGATGACTCCTCTACTGTCGATGACTCCTCTACTGTTGATGACTCCTCTACTGTTGATGATTCTTCTACTGTTGATGACTCCTCTACTGTTGATGATTCTTCTACTGTTGATGACTCCTCTACATCAGGAACCTCTACATTCTTCTTGCTAATACTTAGATAAAGGTCTACTTCACCTTCACCATACCACCACATCTGAATCGATGCGCCATTCTCATCCTCAAACGGAACAACAACGTTTAATGTTGCGGATGCATTATTCTCAGAATCATTGCTAAACTCTGACGATACCCACTTACCATTAGCATTACCTTCTTCATATGTGTTGCATCCAATTGCTCCACCATACCAGGTATTACCCTTTAGCGTAGCTGTAATCTCTACTTCATCGCCAACCTGCAAATCTGAGAGATAATCCTCTAATTTAAAATCATAATTAGTCTGAGCAGTAAATGTATATGTTGCCTCAGCTTCTGATGATGACTCTTCCTCTTTGGATTCTTCCTCATCTACCTTCACATCACCTTCATATACTGTCAAATAAAGGTTGAGACTTCCTTGTCCATCCCACCACCATACCTGTACCTGTGCTTCTGTGCTATCATATGGTACTTGTACTGTCATGGTTGCACTTGCTACTCCATTTACAGTCTCATACGATGCTGATGTCCATACTTCTCCCGGTAGCGAATTACATCCGATACAACCATTCGCATATACATCACCTTCTAAACGAATCTCCATTGTTACTTTATCGCCAACTTCAATTCCACCTATATAATCCTGAATATTAAACTTGAAATCCTGTTTCTCTGTAAATGTATGTACCAATAAATCCTTCACACCATCAGGACTTGCTGTACTGGTCTCTGTTTCCTCTTCGGAAGGTTCCACACTTGAAGATTCTCCCTCTGAAGGTGTTGACTCATTCGGCTTTGACTCTGAAGAACCACCACCTGCCGGCGTAGATTCTGTCGGAATTGAAGCTTCTTCTGTCTCTGTTTCTGTTTCCTCCTCAGTTTCTGTCTCTGTTGGAAGCTCTGTGCTTTCTTCTTCGACCTTGCCTTTTTCTACGATGCTGACATCAATTGACTTCACCGCCAGCTTCTTACCATTCATCCACCAAATCTGTAACTCAGCTGTTCCAGCTGAATCCGAAACAGTCAGACTCCATGTAGATGTACCACCATTACATTCCTTTGTACCGGCCTGTTTCCAGTTTCCATTTCTGTCACTCATACCAATCGTACCGTTAAAATACTCTTCTGAGTATAAAGTAGCTGTAATCTTTACTTTATCACCCTCTGAATAATCACTACAGTATGAAGCCGGATTAATAGAAATATTAGTCGGACCACTAATCACCTTTACACCTGAGTAATCACCTGATGTACTGCTAGCACCCTTCTTATCAATACTTACCGATACTGACTTAACACCTACTGCGCTTCCACCTACATACCAGATACCAAGCTGTGCACTATCTCCTGTAGCTTCTCCACTCACTGAAAATGTATGTGTACCCGCACCCTTTTCATAATCATTCTGTTTCCAAGCATAATTAGCGCCTGTTGTCATACCCAAGCTTCCTGTAAAATCACCATCCGCTTCTACAGTTACTTTTACAGTTACTGTATCACCAATTTCAAATCCTGAAGCATAGCTCTTTAAGTTAATATCCATTGTTCCAGAAGAACGAAATACTCGTGAATAAGATCCTGATAAACCTGGTGCTGTCTGCGTATTCTGCATTTCCTGCGCTGCTGCATCGCTTCCTGCCGGTGCATTTGGTATTGTGGCAGTTGTCGCTACTGCCTGATCTGCTATATCTGCTACAATCGCATCCGCATCACTCTTTTCGCCAAGATAAAGCGAAATAATCTTACCACCATTCCAAGCACCAAGCTTAAATGCAGATACCTGAGATGACGCAGTAATACCTAATGCTTTTCTAACTTCTCCTATTGTCATGGTAGAATATACCATACCGGTTGGCTTCTCTGCATCTGCTGAATAAGCCGGACCTTCTACCCAAACATCATTTACAGTTGCTCCCATTCCAAGGATACCCCAACCACCATGTGTACTGTCTGTACAGGTATAAACTAATGTCAATACCATATCATCAGACGCATTCAAAAACCATGAAATATCTGTTGGCTCATAAGACTCATTGTTGCCACCGGAGAATAAAAGCTGCGCCTTCACATCTGCTTTAGCAACCTCTTCGACATCGATTGTTTCTTCCTCTGTCTGCGTTTCGGTCTCAGCTACAGTCTCTGTCTCTGCAACCGTTACTCCCTCTGTTGAAGCTTCTACTGTTTCTTTAACACCGTTATCTTCAACCTCTTCCTTCTTTGTATCTACCGAATCTGCCAATGGTGACTTTTCATCGTTAATCTCCACTGACTCCTTCCCAGTAGTTACATTGCTCTGACTGTCTACACTCACTGTTGCACCATCATCAGCGTTTTTCTTCGAGCAACCGCTCAAAGAACCAACTACCAATACAAGCACAAGAGCCATTGCAATACTCTTTACAATACTCCTTCTCCCTTTCATATTGCCTCCCATAATATTATTTAGAAATACATATTTCAGTATTCTATTGTACAATATTACTATAATTAGCTAAAATGCGTCAATGTCGCTTGTTGTTTTTAGCTATTTAAGTAACTTTTTTACAACTATTTTACCTAAATTTTATCACTTTTCCTTATTATTTTTCTTCTTATTTATTGCAATAGTAACAAAGCACGGTTTACCTTCGCCGAACACACCACAAAAAAATAAGAATGTGCTTTAACACATTCTTACTTCTGTATATAGTCTACAATCTGCTCCTTAATCTGTCTCATGCCCTTACGGGTAGGATGACCATTCTGCAAATCAATCGGCTCTAACACTATATTCTCAATCCCATAATACTCACAGGCCTCTGCAATTGCCTTCTGTATCTGAGGTGTTGTTTCCATATTTGTAATATGATATATCTTGGTTCCCGGATTCCATTTTTTAAGATAATCCATCATATAGCAAAATGCAGGCGCAAAGCTATATAAGTCTTCTTGGGTCCAATCTGCATACTTTACTTCCCCAACAGGACTTCCTGCCCATGAATCATTGGTTCCACCAAAGACAAATAATATATCCGGCTTGCTATCTAGTACATTCTTCTCACCTAAGTCCTCCTTCATACGTGTAATGAATGAAAACTCTGCTGCATTATCATCATATCCGGTATTACAAATGGTACTGCCGCTATAACTGCTATTGCGTAAGAGCACCATCTCTTCCTCTTCGCAAAGCTGCCACCACCAGGTCTGTCTGACATCATTTACATCTGTTGTCAGCTCGCTCTGCCCATCAAAATACCATGTGTGATATCCCGCCGGAAGCCAGCCCTCATAGCTTGAATATGAATCACCTAAGATTGATATACGTGGTCTTATCATTTTATTCCCTGCCTTTCCAAAAATGTCGAAGGTACTTCGTAGCACCTCCGACACTCATCATACAAATTATACTGTAATTAATCCGAATGCTTCCATTGTATAGAATACAAGAATAATAATCATCATAATCGGACATATATACTTAATCATAAACTCAAACAGCTTCTTACGTCCAAACTTCTCACCATTCTTAGAAACCTCATCTGAGATAACCTTCGTTCCACAAATCCAGCCAATCATAATACATGTAAGAAGGGCAACGATAGGCATCAATACACTATTACTTACATAATCAAAGAATGTAAGGAAATCCATTCCAAGCGGTGTTACTCCGCTCCATACTCCAAATCCAAGAGATGAAGGAATACCTAAAATCGCACTAAATACCATTACAACAATGGCTGCTGTAGTTCTCTTTAGATGAAGTCTGTCCATTACACAGGATACAATCGCTTCCATAACCGATACTGAGCTCGTTAATGCAGCAAATAATACCAATACAAAGAATGCCAGTCCCACAATAGTACCACCCGGCATATCTCCAAAAATGGCAGGAAGTGACACAAACATAAGGCTTGGTCCCTTTGTCATAGACTCTACACCACCGGATGATATATATACCGCAGGAACTACCATCATACCTGCAAGTAAAGCAACTACCGTATCAAAAATCTCGATATAATTAACCGACTTTACCAAATTTACATCATCTGATGTATAAGAACCGTATGTAACCATAATACCCATCGCAAGGCTCATAGAGAAGAACAACTGTCCCATCGCTACACATACTGTCTTAAAGGATAAATTTGAGAAATTCGGTAATAAGTAATACTTAATACCATCTAAAGCATTAGGTAACGTAGCGATATAAATACAAATCGCAACCATCAATACAAGTAAAATCGGCATAAGAATTCTACTTGCCTTCTCAATTCCCTTATCAACACCGGCAACTACGATACCAAAGGTTGCTAATAAGAATACCCAGAAGAAAATCAGCGGTGCCGCTGTATCACCTACAAATCCGCCAAAGAAGCTGCTCTGAGCTGCTGCCTGAGTCTGACCTGTCAGATAAACAGTCATATACTTGATTACCCAGCCACCGATTACACAATAATACGGTAAAATAATCACTGGTACAAGACATGCAAGATAACCTACAAACTTAAACTTCTTATGAAACATACCATATGCAATCATGGGACTCTTTTTCGTCTTACGTCCCATGGCAATCTCTGTTACCAATAAAGCAAAACCAAAGGTCAATGCCAAAATAATGTAAACAAAAATAAAACTACCGCCGCCATACTCTGCAGCCAAATACGGGAATCTCCAAAGATTACCCAAGCCTACCGCACTTCCTGCTGCCGCCAGCACAAAACCAATCTGTCCGGTAAAGCTACCTCTCTTCTTTTCCATTCAAAAACCAAACCCTTCCTCACTTATACTCCATTACTACACCAAAATAGTGCGCATCATACGCACTATTTTATCTTATTTCTTCTCATAAGCCAAGACTTATTTTAGAAGATTTATGTTCACTTTTCTGTTTTTCTTACATCTGACAAATCCTGTCAGCCAACTGAATCGTAGATGGTCTATGTGCTATCATCACTATCGTCTTGTTTCCGTGCATTTTTCTCAAGGCATCATTTACTAACTGCTCCGATTCGTTATCCAATGCAGAGGTAGCCTCATCCATGAGAATAATCTGAGCATCCTTTAAGATGGCTCTTGCTATAGCGATTCTCTGTCTTTGTCCGCCTGATAGATTATTACCACGCTCTCCTACCTTGGTGTCATAGCCCTCCGAAAAGTCTTGAATAAACTCATGGGCATTTGCCATCTTTGCCGCTTCTATAACCTCCTCCTTGGATGCCTCTGGTCTTCCCATTCGGATGTTATCCATAATTGTTCCATGAAACAGGTACGGTTCCTGCGGAACATATGCAATCTGCGCTCTCAGCCTGTCCAAACCATCCTCTCTTATGTCCAAACCATTGATTCGGATAGTTCCTCCATTTAGCGGATATAAGCCTAACAACAGCTTTGAAAGGGTAGTCTTTCCACATCCTGACGCCCCCGTAATCGCAACACATTCTCCTTTATTTACCTCTAGTGAAAAGTCCTTCAACACCTCTGCTGCTTCATTATAAGAAAATGATATTTTGTCTATCACAACAGGCATTTCCTCTTCCCGAACCTTTCCCACAGAAGGCTCATTGGAATACCAGTTCTTAGGCTCTCTTGCTTCATCAAGAAAATCAAATATATTCTTTGCGTTGGCAAGACAGCCCACCAGCTCAGGAATGTATTTCCCCATCTGTAAAAACTGAAATGAAAATGCACCATACATTGTATATATGGCAGTCAACGCTCCCAAGGTTGTATAACCCCTATTCACAAAATAAATGCCAAGCACCAAAAACACCAATGAACACAAAAGCTCAAAGCCCTTTCCACTGCATTCCAGACAAGCAGTATATAAAAGCTTTTTGTTGTATTTCTTTGCATAACTATGGTTCTGCAGCTTAAACTGCTCAACCGTCGTTTGTCCACTTTCATACATTCTTGCCTGCTCCATTCCCTGTAGCAAATCAGACAATCTGCTGGTCATTTTTGTATTAATTCCCGAAAGCTCCTTGCTCACTCTATGCATAGGATTCAAAAGAAGCATTTCCACGCCCATCATTACCGCATTAACCGCAATTAAACATAACGTCAACTGCCAGCTTAGCCAAACCATCGGTATCAAGAAAGCTACTACCTGTAAAAACGGCATTACTACTCTTCTTAGTCTGGAGCCGTAAATATCTCCCATTTTCGTTAAATCATAGGATATCTTGGAAATAATCTCTCCACTGTGATGCTTCTCATAATAACTGTAGGGAAGATGCATCTCCGCATCCAATACCGCTTCCGATAACGCACCATATACACGCTTTGCTTCCACATTATATCGAATCGTTGCAACACGATATATTAATAATGATACAACACCAACCACAATAATCACGGCTATAGTTGATGCCATTCTCTGATACTCTCCTGTTTGTGCTATATCAACTACACTCTTCATCAGCAGAGATGTCATAATCGAAAACAATGCAAAGCTCACACTCATAACAAAAATAGCACCCAGATAAAGATACATCTTTTTACCCATTACCTTCATTGAACGTACAAAAAGTTTATAATTCTCCATGATTTCTTCCCTCCCCGTACATTGCCGCATATACCTTACCAAGTGCCATCAGCTCTTTGTGTGTACCGCTCTCTACTATATGCCCCTGCTTTAGCACCATAATTTTGTCCGCATTTTCTACCGTCGATAAGCGATGTGCAATGGTAATACAGGTCCTGCCCTTCATCACAGCACCAATCGCTGTCTGTATACTGCTTTCCGTCTCTACATCCAATGCCGAGGTAGGCTCATCCAAAAGCAGTATCGGTGCATCCTTTAGAATCGCTCTGGCAATCGAAATTCTCTGCTTTTGTCCTCCTGACAATATCGCTCCACGTTCGCCAACCAACGTCTGATACCCCTGTGGCAAAGACTTGATAAAGTCATGAATCTCTGCCTTTTTACACGCTTCTGCAATTTCCTCATGTGTTGCATCAGGCTTTCCATAGGAAATATTCTCTTCTATTGTCGTCGGAAACAAAAATACATTCTGCGAAACTAACGCAATCTGTGCCCTTAGTGCTTCTATATTCCACTCCGTGACATCTCTTCCCAGCAATTGATAGCAGCCCTTCGTATTACGATAAAAACCACACAGAATATGGAATATCGTACTCTTACCGCCGCCTGATTCGCCCACAAAGGCTACATTTTCCCCTTTTTGCACTTCAAAGGAAAGCTTTCTTAATATTGGTGTCTCCTGCGTATAGCCAAACTCTACCTCATCAAAGGAAATGGCAGTCGTTGTATCCAACGGCTCTGTATGTACTCCACTATGTTCCTCTTCGGCCTCCAATATTTCTTCCACTCGCTTTATACTTACCATGCCTGCAGACGCATCTACCATACAAAATGGCAACCCGATAAATGCCTCTACAAACTTATTCAAAATCAATATAAATGCAACCAAACCACCAAGACTGATTTCACCTTTACTTACAAGATATACCGCATATACTGCACTGATAATATTGGGCAGCCACTGCACCAACTTACGAATTACAATTGCCGTATTGGAAATCTGAGTACGCTTTTCCTCATTTTCCACCAGCTCCTGTGCCGCCTTATTCATTCTCTTTCGAAATACCTCCTCTATTCCAAAGGAACGAAGCACCAAAATACCGCTTACTGCATCCTGTGCAATCTCTGCCATGGTATCAGTCTTCTGTCGATAGGTTACCTGCAAACTGCTGATTTTCTTCACCAATGTACTTGCAATCCAGAATATCAAAGGATAAGAAACCAGTATCAATATCAATAAACCAATATTCAGACTGCCTATGTACACCGAATAAATAATAAGTGCAATCAAACTGCCCATAATCTCAGGCAATACCGATTCCAAAAAACCTGCTATCTCTCCCAAATCGCCAATCACCTTATTCAAAAGTGTTGCTGAATAATTAGAATCAAAATATTTGTATTCTATACGATACAGCTTATCTACCACCATATCCTTATACTTTGTGCATATTAATATAGCATACTTTGAGGCTACAATACTTTGTACAAATGCCGCTGCTGCTCCTACTATGGTAAATACAAGAAATTTTACCACAAAGCTTCCAAAGCCCACCTCATTACCTGCCAGCATCTCATCTATTGCTACACTGATGATTTCATTTCCCTGCACCAGTGTATAGCTTACAAGCACTGCTAATACCGCTTCTATAATCAGAAGCCAGCTATACTTTATCATGCAGCTTACAAAATTTCTTTTCCGCATAGTTATCACCTTGCCTTTCCCTCCTATGTCATCTGCTGATACCCAACTTCTTATCAGCCTTGCTCTTTTATCCTTTGTTTACATAACAATTATATATCATGACAAGGTAATTTTCTTTCGATTTATTTCGATATTTCTTGTCTTTTTTATGTTTTCATGACATTATATCCATATTGATATTCAATTAAATTATTTCACGGGAACTTACTTTATTTTACAGGAAAGAGGAATCAAGATGCCAAAGCCATTACCTGATAATTGCCATTTTTATATAGAGAGGAAACTTAGGTCGAGTGAATATCAAATGCCGGGATTAGAAGCGGCCACCAACCACTATGAAATGGGATATAGTGTATCCGGCGACAGACTCTTTATTACCCCAACTGCAACATACACCCTGCACGCAGCAGAAATCGGTACGATACCACCTTATTTATATCATAAAAACAGCCCCGCCTCTGATGCACCTTATGACAGATTTTTGATTAAATTTACACTTGAGTTTGTAAAACCATTTACTGACAGATTCGGTCAACAGACTTTAGAACAAATCTATGCATATCCGTCACATAGGTTTTCAAAATCCACTCAAATGAAGATATTTCATATATTTGAGGATATGTTAAGTGTATATCAACACGCTTCGATATATAGCGAATTCAGGCTTCAGGGAATGCTTTTTGAGCTTTTTATGCTAATCCTGGAAGAAAGTCTTCCTCAACGCAACGAAGCTTACCACCCTACTTCACTAATACCGCCTATTATTGATGCCTTATATTACATAGAAAATCATTATTCAGAAGATATTTCTTTAGATTTGGTTGCTGATATTGCAGGTTTCTCCGCAGGACACTTTTCACGCCTTTTCCAGTCACAGCTTGGAAAACCTTACTCAGAATATGTCGTAACAGTCCGCCTGAAACATGTGCAAGAGCTTCTTCTTACAACTGATAAATCAATCACGGAAATCGCCTTTGATACCGGCTATTCCCATGCCAGCAACCTTACTGAACAGTTCAAAAAGAAAATTGGAATGACACCACTTGCATACAGAAAGGCGAATAAACAGCTGTGATAATTCGGGTTTGTCGAGTTCTCTCGGCACCTGCACTAACAGGTTTCATTCGAAAGCGAGAGCTCCGGGCTAAGAGTTTCTAGGTGCTTTTATTTAAGTGTTCTAAGACGTACGGAACCGGCGGCGATTCGCCATCCTTGGCTCAGATTGCCGCCTACTGCCTCCATCCGGTC
>JAZNMO010000072.1:0-61683 GCA_045579665.1 Lachnospiraceae bacterium | reverse complement strand
GACCTCTGTGCAGTTATTGGTAATATATTAGAGAATGCCATTGAGGCATCCTCTAAGCATATAAATCCTTATATCCTCTTCTCTATGAAGAAATCAAATGAAAATCTAATCATCGAATGTGAAAACAACTATACTGTCACTCCCGTCTTCGAAAAAGGGAATCTAATTACTACCAAATCAGATAAAGCATATCACGGTATAGGAACCAAGACAATTCGTTCTGTTGTGGAAGCTTATCATGGCACAACAAAATTTACTGTAGATAACATGTTTCATATAAGGGTTGCAGTTCCTATGTAATTACTTCTGTTTCATAAAATATCCTAATTCTTTATAATCATCTGATGTCAAATCTATCTTTGCTTTTGCCTTTCCCAATCCCCAAAAGCAAATCTGATTTGGCATCTTGGCTGTTTGGATTGCCATATCCACCACCTTGTTTGCTACTACTTTCTTCATCATCTCTTTGTTCATTTTGTAATCCTCCCAATACTTCATATAATTTATTCTTTTATTCCAAAGTAACGAAGCATAACTTCCTTACGATAGGTCCTCCCAATCGGCATTTCCATGCCATTCTTCAGCTTCACAATATTATTTTCAATCGTACGAATATAATTTAGATTTACTACCTCACTTTGATTCGGTCTTATAAAACCATCTCCAACCCTTTCAAAAAGTGCGGTAATAGGTTCATACACACAGTACTCTCTTTGTGCAGTAACTACCATGCTTCTACACTGCTGTCTCTGTATATAAATGATATCCTTACACATTATCTTTTTTCTCAGATTTTCATCGATTACAACCAATTCCGGCTCTTTCACACTATGCTTCAATGCCGAAACCTGCAGCAAGGATTTACGAAGCACACTTTCCATTCGCTTTATCTCATATGGCTTCACCAAATAGCCCATAGCATCCATATCAAATGCCTCTTCCATAAACTCTCTGTGACCAGTCACAAAGGCTATAACCATCTTAGGGTACTGACGCGACAGCTGGGCTGCTAACTCAACTCCTGATTCCTCACCTAAATCAATATCCATAAACAGAATATCCAACTCTTTATTACTTAGATATTTTCTCAGCTGTGCGCCACTTGTAAATCCGTGATAATCTAAATCCATATCATTTTGGGAAGCAATTTCCTTCAAAAATAATCCATTTACCTTAATCTGATATACTTCATCATCACACAAACCGATTTGATATGTCATAATTTCCCTCCAATATCCTATAGCACATAAACTGCATCTATACTTTCTGCTGTCTGTAATCTGCTACTTTCAAACAGTAGACACAAACAATGTTTTTTTCTAAAATACTCACTTATAAAGGAAAGGATATTATCCTTCTGCCTACATTCTAAATCTACAAACAAATCCTTACCTACCAGACAATCGATCTTTTTTAAATAAGCCGCAAAACATCTTACCTTAATCTTGTCCTGCTTATCCAAATCATTAATTGGTTTATCCAGTAAATCTTTCAATCCACTTTGCTCACATAACTGCGTAAATTCTTCTATCGTCTTATCCCTATATACTCCTGTAACCATTGTATAAAACACTAGATAATTCTTTACACTAAGAGTGGAATCCACCTTATCTATATCAATTACATCAACCTTTTTCTTATACT
Organism: Lachnospiraceae bacterium; assembly: GCA_045579665.1. Lineage (GTDB taxonomy): Bacteria > Bacillota > Clostridia > Lachnospirales > Lachnospiraceae > COE1. The sequence goes on along the minus strand of JAZNMO010000072.1, from coordinate 60,039 downwards.
CATTCAAATGATGAATGGTGTCCATATCTTTCAAAACACATACCCCTTGCTTTACCTGTAATCCAGAAACCAACTCTATCAATGCCTGCTTCTGCTCTGCGTTATTACATACAATATTGACGATGCCGTCATCTTCCATATCCAACACGCAGTTCTCATATCTGTTTTTCTTCCCCATTAATTCTATCTTAATAACGGCATCCCTCCTTTACTTAAATACACACTTTACAAATATATATTATATCCAATCTCTTTCCACTAAAAGGATTCCTGCTCATACCACCGGATATTCGTATTTTTCAACATTTCCTTAGACAAATAATCAAAAAATTATGTAAAATAAAAGAGCATATCATCCTTTCGAATATACTCTTCCCGACTATTCACCAAAGTATCTTTCCATTAACGCCTTACGGTAGGTTCTTCCGATTGCCATATCCCTACCATTCTTGAGATATACGGTATTCCCCTTAATCTCTGAAATCAATGAAATATTCACTACCTCTCCCTGATTCACCCTGATAAAAGAATCACCTATCCTCTCACAAAGAGAACTAATCGTCTCATACACATAATATTCCTTCTGTCTGGTCTTAATGACACTCTTTGCCAGCTGTCGCTCTATGTATAATATATCTCTGCAGTCTATCTTCTTCTTAATATTCTCCTCTGTGATGACAATCTCATAATCTTCATCATTCTGACCCTTCTTCTCCAACTGTGCCATAACCTTCTTCATCACATTTTCCATCTTCTTAATATCATACGGCTTTACCAGATATCCTACTGCATCTACCTCAAATGCCTCTACCGCAAATTCTCTGTGACCTGTCACAAAAACAGTAATAATATGAGGGTAATGATTGGCTATCCAGGTTGCAATCTCTATCCCTGTCTCTTCACCCAAATCAATATCCAAGAACAATACATCCAAATGATTAGACTCTAGAAAACTTCTTAACTGTTTACCAGACTGAAATCCATGATACTCTAAATCATACTTATTCTGTGAAGCTATCTCACTCAAAAATAAGTTGTTCACTTTAATCTGGTAACTCTCATCATCACATAATCCAACTTGATAAGGCATATTCTATCTTTCCTTCCCAGTAAAACTTGCTGTCATATCTTTGATTATACACAATTTTCATCATTTTGAAATCATAATTTACTACTACATGTCCCCGACTACTGCCCTATTTCTTGAACAACTGATTGAATGACATCTTCTTGATTCCATAGCTTACAACTCCACGTCTGTAAAATCTTGCACAAACAAGTGCTACAAGTACCACTTCTACTAATTGAAGTCCTGTATTCATTGTTACCTCTGTCCATGTCATGCCCACCAAATTGTTAGTTGCAAATGAAACAATCGGTGAAAAGAAAGGTAGCTTAGCAATGATTCCTGCCCAAGTACCACCATATCCATACATAGCTGACATACTTACAAAGTACGCAACCAACATTACCATCGCTACAGGCATCATTAACTGAGTCGAATCCTGTGCATTATCTGCATAAGAAGATAATGCAGCAAATGCAAATGCATACATCATAAATCCAATCACAACGGAAACCAATAACATTACATATACCTGCACTGGAAGTTCTCCAAGAGTTAATAAGATTGCATTTTCAGGTATCTCCATAATGTTATCTAAGATAACGTAATAACCAAACCAAACCAATACCTGCACTACAATACCCAATAAATATCCTGTCACTTTTCCTACTAATAACTCTAACGGTTTTACATAGCATAGAAGTGTTTCTATGATTCTTCCACTCTTCTCTTCAACAATCGAATTAGAAATATTAGAACCATATACCATAATCATCATAAATAATGCAAAAACAATTCCTAACTGTAGCAGTGATGTTGCATCCTCTGCAGTCATCACAACACTTGTCTGACCCGTAGCATCCACAGTTGTTCCAAATACGATTCCCAATATCTTATCCATCTGTGTTGATAAGAACACACATACCAGCCCTAACACTGTAATCAGACAAAACCAATTTGATGTAACCACCTGTTTAAAGGTAAACCATATAACTTTTCCTGTTTTATTACTCATTGTCTGCCAACTCCTTTATAAAGATTTCCTGTAATGTAGTCTTTCTACTACGAAGCTCCTTTAGCTCAATCCCTGCATTAATAATGCTTGCGTATAACTTTTGTAAATTTTTATTATCATTAAACTGTACATCAAAGCTCATTCCCTCACATGTAACTAATTCCAAACCACGTTCAGCAATTAGGTCTGTGATATCTCCATCTGTTACAATATTCATAACATCTTCTCTTGAATATTTATCAATCAGGCCTTCTACAGTGTTGTTCTCAACCACATTTCCCTTATTCAGCATTACAATTCTGTCGCACATCTCTTCTACATCTTCCATACGATGACTACTAAAGAGAATAGTTGCTCCTTCTTTCTTCAAGTTAAGAACTGTATTCTTGAACAATTCGATATTAACTGGATCAAGTCCACTGAAAGGCTCATCCAAAATCACAATCTGTGGCTTATGAAGAATCGCACTAATCAGCTGAATCTTCTGCTTATTGCCCTTTGATAATGTCTTTACCTTTTTATTTAGATAATTTGGAATCTTAAATTCCTCCAGAAGTCTCTTGATTTCTTCCAGCGCCTTCTTCTTATCCATACCATTTAGCATCGCAAAATATAAAAGCTGATCCTTTACTACAGAGTTAACATATAAACCTCTTTCCTCTGGCAAATAACCAATTGTACATTTTGCTTTTCTTATATCTACTCCATCAAATGTAATAGAACCTTTATCCGGCTCAATGATTCCCATAATACTCTTAATGGTTGTTGTTTTTCCTGCCCCGTTTCTACCAAGTATTCCGAGTATCTTTCCATTCTCAGCTTCTAGCGAAATATTATTCAATGCCTTGAAATCACCGTATGTCTTGGTTAGATTTTCAATTTTCAAGCCCATATTCAACACTCCTTTGTTATCTCTCTTTCTTGTGTGATTTTATTCTATACCAATGCTTTTTCGAATAAAATGAAATGCCCCCATGATACCTCAAGGTCAGCTTTTTTTCTACATTGCGTACAAATTAGAGTGAATAAGTGTCAAATAATAATTCACATAATAACAAAAAAGTGGAAGCTTCTTATCACTTCCACTCTTTCTACGCACTCAAAACACATATCTCTCCTATATCTTCTCTTGGCTCCTGCTCAAACAGCAGACACAAGCCTTGCTTCTTTACAATATGCTCCTTTAAGAATGTAAGAACAACATCCTGCTGCTCTCTTGTCAGTTCTGTAAGCAAATCCCGTCCTACCAGACATTGAATATGCTTTAAACTCGAAGCCACCGCTCGCACCTTAATCTTATTTAATGGTTCTATCTCATTTAATGCGGTTTCTGATAGATGCTCTAAGCCTTCTCCTACAAGCTGCTTATCAATCTCCTCCTGCACAGACTCATCATAGATTCCTGCTACCATGGCATAAAATGCCAGATAACGCTTTACATTTAATGTAGAATCCAATCTGTCCATATCTATCATATCTACTTTTCTCTTATACTGCTTAAGCTGATCTCTAGTACTCGTATCACCCAATTGGCAAATACCATCCTCAACCTGCACCCCTGTAATCAATGCAATCAATGCCGCCCTCTGCTTGGCATTCTCACATATAATCTGAACAATCCCACTATCAGACAGCTCTAGGGAACAGCCGCCATATTCATTTTTCTTACCATTTAGTACTATTTTAATCGCTATTCCTCCTATCAAACCTACTACTGCCCAAAATATTTTTCCTGCACACTCTTTCTATAAGTTCTACCTATAGACATTTCCATTCCATTTTTCAGATATACAACATTACCTTTTATCTCAGCAATCAAGGCTTTGTTAACTACTTCACCCTGATTCACACGGATAAAGGAATCACCGATTCTCTCACAAAGAGAGGTTATTGTTTCATATACCTGATATTCATTATCTCTCGTCTTAATAATACTTCTTGCCTGCTGTCGTTCAATGTATAAAATATCCCTGCAGTCAATCTTTTTCTTAATATTCTCATCTGTTATTACAATTTCTGTTCCTGAATCCTCTCGCTTTTTACGGTCCAGAATCGTCATTACCTTTGTCATCACATTTTCCATTTTCTTAGAATCATAGGGCTTTACCAAATAGCCAACCGCCTCTACTTCAAAGGCTTCCTCTGCAAATTCCCTATGACCAGTTACAAATACCGTAACAATATCCGGATAATTTCTGGTAATCCATGATGCAACATCGATTCCACTTTCTTCACCCAAATCAATATCCAACAACAAAGCATCCAATTGGTAATCTGCAAGATACTCTTTTAATGCCTTTCCTGTTTTAAATCCATGATACTGCAAATCATAACCTTTTTTTGCTGCAATATTCTTTAGAAAAACTCCGTTTATTTTGATTTGATATTCTTCATCATCACATAACCCAATCTGATAAGCCATAATACTCTTCCCTTCTGTGTATTACTTCATATGTATCTGCTTTGATTATACATGATTTTTACGAATTTGAAAGTCTCACCCAATCTCCATCTTTTAATCCTAATGCCTTTGCGTTGCGCACAATATTGTCTCCTGGATAGAAGGAAACTGCAACATACTGCTCATTTCTTTCTAGAGCATTTACCGTCACTTCCTGCACATAATTGGTATAGCCCCAAGGCATGAGCTTTTCCTTTACTACCATTACCGTCATACTGCTGTTATAATCGCTTGGTGTTCCTATAAAGCAATCATTTGGTAAGACATATTCTCTCTCTAATGTGTCGTATTCTACACTAATAAAGAATGTATAGCTATCCTTTATCTTGCCCTGTGCTGGTACTTCAAAGGTATATACTCTTTCTTCATTTCCACTTGAATCATTTCTCGTAGCAAAGCCCGTTGCTGTAATCACTGCTGGATACTGCTCTATCGTCTTATATCCTGCTTCTAGTTTACGATATCCATTCTTAATATCTTGATATTGTACAGTTCTTACCATAACGGTGTCACCCACCTCCAGTTCCCTAGAGGTTCCTATGATTTCCCAGCTTAATACGTTCCCCGCATCACTTTTCATCAGCTTAGCACTATACTCCTCTATCTGCTTCAACGCCATTTTCTCTGTTATCGCTGTTTCAACAACAGGCATGGACTCTTCAAATAGATATCTGGAAATACAAGTTGAAAATACTGCGATTGCAAAGAACACAATCAGAAGTTCTGACAGAATTCGCTTCCCTATTTTTTCTTTCATATATATTATTCCTTCCAATAAATTGTAAGTCTGTTCTCTAGTTCCATATACATGTCATCAAAGGTTCTATTTCCATTTAAGTAATCCGCTGTTACCGCCTGATAAATTTCCTCCACCTTGTGATTAGGAATCGAAATATCCGTCAGACTGTTTAACATATTTTCCACTCGTAAATACTTTGAATATCCCATGGCTGAAACTCGAGCCCCTGCCCCAAGACTTGTCATCTCTGACATGTTGACAAATTCGGTTGTTGTATTACTTCTATGTACATAGATTTCAGTGCTAAAATCCATTCGTGTCTTATAATCCATCAAATATCGTAATAGTTGATAAGCGCCTCGTACATTATCACTTTGGGCATCTACCATGCCATACTTGGTAATATCTGCATGATAGGCATCCGCATCATCCACAGCCTTTGCTAATATCCATTCCAAATCCGTACCATAAGCATACTCAAACATCATGTCATAAACACGCCCTGCATAAAAAGGATTATCATAGCATTGTTCTATTCCCGCCGTACTTAATAATGTAAGCATATCTGTAGATGTTTCTCGCTTTTGGGCTTGTATCTTGGTGTCCTCTACTACATATTTGGTGTAATCACATAACAGTTTGACCTGCTCCTTTTGAAGCTCTAATTTTTCATCCTGTAATCCACAGAGAGAAATTCCGCTTGAACGCATAATTTCTTCCATAGAGAGCTGCGCACAGAATACACCGCCTTCCATAATCCCCTTCTCTTTTACTGTATCCGCTGCATTCATCAAAAGCTGCATCTGCTCTTGTCCATTCGCCTTGCGCAATGCTTCAACATCGATTACATCAGTTACTCTATTGGTTATGAGATAGTATGGAATCTCCATACGAAATGGCACAATATACTGCTTATCCTCATAGCACCCTGCCTTTAAAGCTTCCTCAAAATACACTACATCATAAAATGCTTCATCACTTTCAAAATAGGGCGTCAGATTGGCAAAACGATAATTCTTACAAGCCTTAAATACATCTATAGTGGTTTCATCTGTTAAAAGTAGAACGTCTGGCTGTGTTCCCATTGCTACATCATTGGAATACTGTCTTGCCAAATCCTCTTCTGTTTCGAATGCCACATAATCAATATTTATTTCTTTATACTTTCCTCGAAATGCTGTCACTGCCTGTTCATAAAACTCAATACCTTCTACTGCATATACCGTAAGCTCAGGGCCTGCCTCCATCTGGATTTCTTCTGCTTTATCCACATTGCTACAGCCTGTAAGCCCTGTTATTATGCTCATCATTATACAAACTGCCAAAAGTTTTCTTTTCATATTTACACTGGTCTCCTCTACTTCTTCACAACCGTATTGCTGATTCCGTCTACCAAATAATCCTTACCCATGAAGAACAACAAAATAATTGGCAATAAAAAGATAAGATTCCCTGCACTTAATGCTTCGATTGAACTTGTCTCATATTTGGAAAACGAAATTGATAGCGGATACAATCTGCTGTCCGTTAAAATATTTTGTGGCTGCTCCACCAGATTCCATGTATCCACCAAATTTAGAATCGCTAGTGTAATTACACCCTCTTTAATCTGTGGCAAGACGATTTTGCCAAAAATCAAAATGTCACCTGCACCATCTACCTGTGCTGCCTCCACTGACTCAAACGGAATCTTTCTCATATACTGCAACAATAGAACGATACCAAAGCTGCTGAATACATTCGGTAAAATAACACCCGCTAGATGATTAAATAATTGAAACTTATGTATCATCAACAGCTGTGGCAACATTAATACCTGATAAGGCATCAGCATCAGTAACACTAACAGTCCAAATAAGAGATTGCTTCCTCTAAATCGATATCGGTACAATACAAATGCTCCAATCAATGCAACTGTCAGTGTTCCAGCAAGAATCAGAAAGCTGATTTTAAAGCTATTCCAGAAAAACACCCAATACTCAGGTGTCTTAAGCAACAGCTCCCAATAGTGGTCTACTGTTACGCCACCCTCCATTCCTATAGACTGCCATATCACATATAGCAAGAATGCTCCTGTAGCAAGGATTCCTACTATACCAACTATTTGAAAAACAAGATAGGCTGCACCGCCATTACTTCCCTTACGCTTCATAACTCTCACCTCTTAACTCTGAATGATATAATGCATAAATGATTGCACTGAAAACCAAGATTAACACCACTGCCATCGCTGATATCTTCTCAAAGGACATTGCATAAAGACTGTTATTGATGAAGTTCTGGATAAAGTAAACAGCTATATTTGGATAATCACCACACAAAAGATATCCCTCTCTAAATAGCTTGAATACCGCCACAATTTCCATTACGATACAAAAGGAAATAAAGGTTTTCATCTGCGGAAGCATAATCCGAAACAATATTCTTGCTTTGCCCGCACCATCTACTCTTGCAGCCTCTAATGTCTCCTGAGGAATGTTTCTGATTCCACCAAGCAAAATCAGCATACAGTATCCATAGTTCTTCCATATATAGATTACAAATAATATCCCAAATACCTTATCCGATTGAATCCACATGCTATCAAAAAGCGAATTTACTACAAATGCAATGATTGTTGAAGGAATAATAAATGGAATCATATGCAGTACCAGCGTTGCTCCCCACCACCTTGATTTGCGCTTAATACCGGCTTCAGCCACAAATGCTAAGCCCATGGATATTACCAAAAGTGTTGGAACCATGGTTACAACCGTCAAAAGTGTATTTTGCATTGCAAGCCAAAATGCCTCAGACTTCATCAGCCACCAATAAGTATTTCCGCCTCGATTTTCCTGCAAAGAAACAAATATACTATAAAAAATCGGGAAAAGATAAAATAACGAAATTCCTACAAACGGAATCAATGCCAATAATATAATTATTTTTTTATCCTGCTGCTTTCGGTTAAAGATTCTTTTTCTCCTCATATTCCAAAACTCCTTCGTAGTTACTTCTTAGATGTTTTTATGCTAATATATTTCCTTTTCCCCGAAAACAAATCGTGCTTATGTTACCTTTTTTTCGTATTATTTGGCAAAACAAAATGGTGCTACCTCACTGGGTAACACCATTTTATAAATTCTTCTATTCTCTTATCCTAATGCACTATATAAGCCGCCGTTTTCTCCATAATAACTGTTGCTTTTTGCAGCATCATCATAGAGTAAGGTTCCATATAAGCTGTTCCAAAGCTTTATACTGGCTGCTGCACCTGCTTCAATACCGGAGCACTTATCGCTGATTTCCTGCATAAATGCTGTACCTGACTGTATTAACTCTACAGTAAGATTCTGTGCCTTATCCTTATCAACCACTAACGTACCGTCCTCTTTCTTGGTAACACCAAGTGCTGACAGTTTATCCACATGCTCTTCACAAATTCGACTCATTTGTTCACAGTGAAGCTTATTTGTCTCATCACCCATATCTTGTAACTGCTTATACAGTTCGTTATATGACGTAACCAGCTTATCAATATAATCATAAGCCTCTTCTTTAAACTTCTTCTCATCTATCTCTTCTGTTTTCTTAGCTCCTAGCTCCTTAAGCTTCGCTGCATACTCCTGCACCTTGGAAGCCGCCTGTTCTAATATCTCATACGCCTTTGCCTGCTTGGAGCTTGAAGAGCTTGAACTACTCGTACTATCCTTTTCTTCTGTCTTCTCGCTCTCCTGTGCCTTATTCGCTCTATACTCTACAGACTTTGCCATTCCTCTTCTTTGCGCCGCCTGATGTGCCTGCATCTGTGCTGCAAAGAAGCCAATCCTATTCAACTGCATCCGTATCCCCTCCTACAAACAAAACTTGTTCCATATAGTATATCGGCAGATAACAGAATTAGTTAACTGTAAATCTTAATTCTCTACTCCTCCTTCGGCCAAAATAACTCATCCAAAGTCTTATTTAATGCCTTACAAATATCAATACATAAGCTGATACTGGGATTATAATTTCCAGCCTCAATCAAGCCTATCGTCTGCCTTGCCACACCAATCTTCTCTGCAAGCTGCTCCTGTGTCAAATCACACTCTATTCTTGCTATCTTCATTCTCTTATTCTTCAAGAGTCATTTCCTCCTCATCGTTCACAACTAACGTTTTGTTGCCCTTACTTTTCAATATCCATTTCTTCATGTTCATTTTCCTCTAACGACTTGTTAGCTCTCTTCTCACCCGAATCCATCATTAAGCCAAAAACAAAGTAAAACATCACTGCAAATGCAATCATAAAGTAAGGAATCCACACAGCTTCCTTAAGTGTAATCTCTCCATCCTCAAGCCATGTAGGTAATTCCATAACAATCATCAACACACCGCAAAGCAAACCTGCAGGTATGCACATCTTCTTCATTTGCTTCTTACCAGCAACCTGACGTCTCTTTCCGCCCCATTGCAACCAGCTCTTCTTAATGGATGATACAGAAAGTATTAATGATGGAATCACCCATTCAAAGAAGTATAAGGAAATCCATGATGGCTGTTCTTTCTCCAGAAACATAACGATTAATTCTCCAAACAAAAGAATAAATGTCTCTATATAATATCCATGCGACAAAGTTTCTTCATGAATGGAAGTTAATACTTCATCCTTATCTTTTACTAGAAAAATTCCTTTTCTAATCAGCTGCACTACCACAAAGCCAATGCCTGCTACCAAACATACTATTTGTAAATAAAAACCCCTAAACGGAGCCTGTTCAATAACCTGTATCACCATACCTATTATGACCAACACTGTTAATAGGTAAAAAAGCTTTGCACCTAACTTATTTGTCTCCTTTTGAATTCTTTCATCTAATGCCGGTTTTTTCTCTTGTCTTACTTTAAACATCTTTTACCCTCTCCTTTTATACCTTTCATAATGTCATATATATATTACTTTTTTTATTATAATAACACCTTTATTATTGAAATGCAATATATAAATTACATTTTATTATTTATTTTTTACATCATGACTTTTTTATTGCGCATCGTGACCATCTCGAGATATTACTAGACAATATTTGCCAAAAACCCTATAATAAAACTGTTATTGAGTTTACCATAATCATAAAATAGGGGGGTATTACAATGGGTTTAATCAAAGCATTTAAAAGTGCATTATCCAGCGAGCTTGCAGACCAGTATCTTGAGTATTTCTACTGCGAGTCGTTATCAGATGATATCTTAGTAACAAAGGGTGTTAAGAAGAACACAAAGCATTCTACCAACAACGCTACCGACAATGTTATCAACAACGGTTCAGGTATCGTAATCAATGAAGGACAGTGTGCTCTTATCGTTTCAGAGGGTGCAGTTGTAGAAGTTTGTGCAGAGCCAGGTGTATTTACATATAATTCTTCTACAGAATCTTCTGTATTCTGCGGTCAGTTAGGTAAAGGCTTACTCGAAAGCTTTAAGCAGTTCGGCAAGCGTATTACTTATGGTGGAGAGATTCCTACTGACCAGAGAGTTTACTATGTAAATACCAAGGAAATCATGAACAATAAGTTCGGAACACAGAATCCGCTTCCGTTTAGAGTAATTGATGCAAGAACCGGTATCGACTTCGACTTAAGTGTTCGTTGTCATGGTTCCTATACAATGAGAATTCAGGACCCTATTCTCTTCTATCGCTATGTAAGCGGTAATACTACTGACAGCTATAATAAGTCTCGAATCATCAATCAGTTGAGAGAAGAATTATTAAATGGATTAATTCCTGCATTTAGTGCTGTTTCAGCAAAGGGCGTACGCTATAGCGAGATAGGTCTTCACTCAGAAGAAATCCGTCAGGCTACTATGGAAAGTCTTGAAACTACTTGGTTTAAGAATCGAGGTCTTATACTTGCAAGCCTTTCCTTTGGAAGTATTGATATTCCACCTGAGGACTTGGAAAGAATCAAAGGCATCCAGACAGATGCTGTATATACCAACCAGAGCATGCTTGGTGCTAAGTTAGGCTTAGCGCAGGCTGAAGCTATGAAGGCAGCTGCTTCTAACGAGAGCACAGGCCCTATGATGGCATTTGCCGGTATGAATATGGCAAATATGATGGGAGCAAATACAGGATTTGGTGCAATGATGGCAAACGGTCAGGGTATCGCTCCTGTAACTCCGGGAGCAGGTGCAAATATCCCTCCTGTTGGACAGCCTGCACCAGCCACTGAACAGCCTATCAATGAGAATCCTTTCGTAAATAACGAAGCAGACGATAACGTAAATGTATGGACTTGTACCTGTGGTCATTCCAATACCGGTAAGTTCTGTGCAGACTGTGGCGCTAAGAAGCCGGAAGCTGCTCCTATGGTAGGTTGGGAATGTCCTGACTGTAAGACTCAGAATAAAGGAAAGTTCTGTATGGAATGCGGTGCTAAAAAGCCTGAGGCTGCTTTTGTTTACAAATGTGACAAATGTGGCTGGGAGCCGAAGGACCCTAAGAATCCACCAAAGTTCTGTCCTGAGTGCGGCGACCCATTCAATGATGATGATAAAACAAATGCATAATAATGTGCGCCTTTGGGCGCACACAAAAAAACAGTTCGTGTTCAAAACACGAACTGTTTTTAACTATCTGCTTATTCAAACTCTTCCATAGCATCTAAATCAAATAATACCATCTCAAGATTTGCAAGGTCATCCTGATTTGGAGCATATACTCTATCATTTAACTCAATTCTAATTGTTGTAGTTGCAGGCTCATCATATGTTGCTGCTGCAAGTGAGTTCTCAAGACATGTTGCAAGCTCCATAATAATTGCATCCATCATCTCATCCTCGGAAGGTGTAGTACCACCGGTAAGTGCAGCTGTCATCCATTCCTCTGTAAGAGCTGTAATGCGTGCTACATATGCTTCCATAGCCGGTCCAAATACGTTTAACTGCTCATATGTAACTGTTACCACATAAGAATTATCTTCCTGCTTCTCGGCCTCACCTACAGTATACTTAACACCGGCAAGAATATCTGCAAACAACTCTCTGTAAACAACCTCCTGCTCCTCTGTAAGCTCCATACCGCTACCTGTTACAATCGCTGCCATCTCAGCATCAAGTCCCTGCTCGTATAATGCTGCTGCCTCTTCTGCTGTACCAATCTTCATATCCACAAATGCTGTTGGGTCATTCTTATAGGAATTATCTAACAAAGCCTTTGTGTAAGCTGCTGCATCAAAGGACATAGCACAACCACCAAGTACACATACTAACATTGCACACACTAATGCGAGTGCTAACTTCTTCATTTTCTTCATCATTTGTTCTCCCTCTCATGAAAAAATTTTAATACTTCAATAAAATAAATTATCAATAAATTTATTTTTTGTCAACATAATGATAACAATTAACACGTTTTTATTTAACAACTCCCTTATAAATCCACTTTCCCTGACGGTAACGAATCATACTGACGATACCTGTCAGACACCATGTTAATCCGGTTGTCAAGAACACTCCCCACATACCAATGGCCGGAATCATTGTAAGCGGAATTGCAAAACCAACACGTCCTACAATCTCCATTACACCATTAATCATGGAATAGAATGCATCACCCGCACCATTCAATACACTTCTAGCCACATATATCATACCTAAGAAGAAATAAAATGCACTGGTGATGGCAAGTCCCTTGGCACCAATCGCAATTACTTCTGCATCCTTTACAAAGATTCCAATAATCTGTTCTCCAAAGAACTGACAAGGAATTAACATCACAAGACTAAAAATCAATACACTAATAAATCCTGCCTTATATCCCTGCTTTACTCTCTCTGTATTACCTGCACCGATATTCTGTCCGGTGTAGGTTGTAAGTGCTGCTCCCAAGGACCCAAAAGGCTGTTGCACAATCTGTTCGATTCTTCCAAGTGCCGTGTTAGCAGCAACTACACTCTCTCCAAATCCATTAACTACCTTCTGCAAGAAAATGCAGGAAATTGAAATCAAAGCATTCTGCAATGCAATCGGAAGTCCTAACTGGAAGCAATGCCCGATAATCTCAAGTCTCACCGCGCGATTCTTTTTCCTTACTCTAAAATATGGAACCTTCCACAATGCATAAGCACCTGCACCAATCGCTGATGCAAGCTGTGCAATTACAGTCGCCAATGCTACACCAAATACCGCCCAGTCAAAAACAATTACAAATAACAAATCTAAGACAATATTAATAAAGCAAGATACCAGCATAAAGTAAAGAGGTGTTCGAGAATCTCCCAAAGCTCTTAAAATCGCCGCAACACCATTATATGCTGCTACTGCCAAAATACCTGCACAGGATACTATCATATAGATAGCTGCATCCTCTAAAATAACCTCCGGCGTATCCAACATACGAAGCAACGGTCTGGCACCAAATATACCAAACACTCCCATAATAAGCGAAACAATACCTAACAGATACATGCCATTGGCAATACCTCTCTCTATCATCTCCGGCTTATCCGCACCAAAGTACTGCGATACTACTACGCCTACACCTGCGGAAATACCAAAGCTCATAGCAAAAATAAAGAAATTCAGTGAACCTGTTGCTCCCACCGCTGCCAGAGCATTTGCACCAACAAATCGTCCTACCACAATAGAATCCACCATATTGTAAAGCTGCTGGAATAAATTACCAATCAACATCGGTATCGTAAACTTCAATAACAGCTTTGCCGGACTTCCCTCTGTCATGTTAAATACATTACCTTTTCCCATGCTATAATCCTACCTTTCACAAATACACACTATTTATCTATATACATCTTTCACATGCAATAATCAAGAATAAATATCTGCCATTACGTTAAGACGCCCCTTCTTCGTCTCATAGGCTACTCCCTGATACAAAAACTTACCAAACCCTCTAACAGACACCCTGTCTCCAACCTTTAACACACCACTGTTATTTTCGTTTAATCTTCCATTAATAAAAACCTTCTTCGCACGAAACAGGTCCACTCCCTGACTTCTGGACAGATTATAAATCTTGGCAATCACGCTATCTGCTCTCTCAGAGCTTACCAAAAAACTTTCTCTCTCCAGCTTGGTAATCACACTCTCAGGTACCTGCTCAGCTACCCTGCAACGCATATGGGTGTGACGGACCTGGTCAAGATTCTCCACGATGTAGTCTGTCATCTTCTCTGTACAGAAGAGATATGCTGTCTTCCCCTGTATCACAATATCTCCCAGCGTACTTCTCTCAATGCCGAGATTCATCAACGCACCAAGATAGTCTCTATGAGAAAGCGTTTCTCCAAACTTCTCTATCATAGGTGCAATTTCAATACAGCTAATCGGAAAAGGCTCCTCATAACCGCACAGCTCTTCACTACCAAAGCGAAGCATTACACGCTCACAATCTAAAGTTCCTCCGTAGAAGGTAACAGGTACATAGGAAATCTCCCTCTCAATTCCATAAAACACATCCTGCTCAGATAATGACAAAAATCCTGTAAATAAATACTGACTGTTTGTATAAGACTTATTGGCAAGCTCCAATAAACGCTTCTTCAATAAGATGTCTTCTGCTTCCATCTTTATTCCTCCATCATACTTTCAATATAACCTCTGTCCCAAAGCAGAATCTTTAGCTTCTTTGCTGCCTCTACTGCCGGCTGGGTGAAATACTGATTGGTCATTACACAGCCAACCATCCTGTCATAGTAATCTCTACCCGCATATGCCTCCTGGACTGCCTTCACACCTACAGGGTCATGATATCGCTTGCACTGTATTGCATAGGTCACGCCATCCTTCTCTGCCAGAATATCAATTCCATAATCACCACTACCCTTAGTCACCTCGACATCTACAAAGCCATGATACTCCAACAAATCCGCACAATAATACTCAAACTCCAAGCCCTCCAGCTCGTCCAACTGACGCCCCTTCGTATGTCTACGAAACTGTCGACACAGCATCACTGCTGCCGCTACCACCATAATCATAACTACACAGATACATACTCCAAGGACAATCGCCCATTCTATTGTTAGCTCTGAAAACATATGTCTACCTCTTAAACGCAAAATGTAGAATGACAATATGTCATTCTACATTTAGTATATCAGCCAAACATTTGTTTTGTAAATACTTTATGCATAATACTGTGCCTGTGCATTCCACAGCTCGCGATATAAGCCCTCTTCCTGCTCCAGCTTTTCATGACTTCCGCGTTGTACGACCTGTCCCTTATCAAAAACTAAGATATCCTCACAGAAACGACAGGATGCCAGTCGATGAGAAATGTATATCGCTGTTTTCTTTCCTACCATTTTATCAAAGCCTGCAAACACCTCACACTCTGCCTCTGGGTCAAGTGCCGCTGTCGGCTCATCCATAATGACAAATGGTGCATCCTTATAGATTGCTCTGGCAATCGCCATCTTTTGCTTCTCACCACCTGAGAAATTCACACCACCTTCGGCAAATCCTTTGCCAACATAGGTTTGTAAGCCTTCCGGCAAAGTCTTCATACGTTCTCCCAAGCCTGCACGTTCTAAGGCATCCAATGCCCTCTTTTCATCTACTTCTGTAGAACATGCCATATTCTCCCCCACCGGAAAATCAAACATGCAAAAGTCCTGGAACACTACTGCAAATAAATCACAATACTCCTTGTAATCATATTTTCTGATATCAATTCCATTCACCTTAATACAGCCCTCTGTTACATCATACAAACGACATAACAGCTTAATAAAGGTAGTCTTTCCGGAACCATTCTTTCCTACGATTGCCATCTTCTCACCTATCACAAAAGAAAGATTCAAATCCTTAATCACATAGGTATTGCTGCCGGGATACTGAAAGGATACATTCTCAAACTCCACCGTAAACTTATTATCCCGTCTCTTCTCCATAGGAATCGTACCCTCATGCTTACGCTGCTGCAATGCCATAAAGTCAACATAGTGTACCGCATAATTTGCCACACCCTTAAGCCATCCAAGGCGATGCGCAAACATATAAATAGAATCAGAAACCTTGCTAATACTTGACGCATAAGTGACTACATTACCAATTGTAATCATCCCCACATAGCCTCTAAGTCCTGCAAAGCCATATACCAGCAAACCTAATATTGCAACAATCGCCTGTGATACCAATCCGCTTTTCATCATACAAAAGGCACTTCTACGTCCTATCGTTTTCTCTATGGTAACAATCTTCTCTGTCTGCTTTTGAAATAATGCTTTTTGTCCGTATATTCTTAAGTCCTTTTGCGACTCTGCGGATGCTAATAAATCCATATAGAATTTCTTGCGGTTCTCCCATGGAGCCTGCTCTTTCCGAATCTCATTGGATTTTGTATTGTAATAAACCAATACCTTATAGTTTACCCATACAAATAAGCCCATCAATACAAAAAATAAAATCGATACCACAGGAGAGCCTATCCAACCATAATCAGTGGCATCCTTTCTAAAAAACATCGGAATAACAATAATTAATGCTGTTACGCAGGAACTGATACTGGTTGTAATCTTACTTATATGTGATAGGGCAGAGCCTTGAATACCAAAGCGGGTATAAGCACTATTTAAACGCTGTCTCGAATCATGAACCTTTGCATCCTCCAAATATTCATAATCCATCTCCATACTCTTTTCGTTCAAAGGGCGATTCTGAATCTCGAACATATACTCCAGATGCTGATTGAATATCTTCTCTGTCACTGTTTCTATCAGCATAAAAGCAGAAGTAATCCCTACACCATATAAAGCATATCGAAGTAATATATCAAAGGAAGCCCCTTCATATACTGCATCTATCAAGATACCTGTCAACACAACAGCTACATACGGTCTTATACCTATCGATGCAGACATAAGAAACATACTTATCAGAACCTTCTTATATCGCACAGTCAAATCACGTAGTATCAGCCATATATTCTTGAAATCCTGCTTACTCATGGAACACGCCCCCTTTCTCCAATTCGACATACTCATCGCCCATAATCGCACTTTTCTGCTTTTGCTTTTCTTCTTCCTTATAGTATTGGCTCTGCATTTCAAAAAGCTTGGTATAACGACCATTCTTCGCCATCAGCTCATCGTGTGTTCCCTCTTCAATAACTGCTCCATGCTCTAAGAGAATAATTCTATCGCAGAAACGTGTGCTGGAAAGTCGATGTGAAATATAAATCGCTGTTCTATTCTCCATTGCAGCACCAAAATTCATATACAGCTCATTCTCTGCAATAGGGTCTAATGCAGCGGTTGGCTCGTCCAATATTACTAAAGGTGACTGCTGATACAAAGATCTTGCAAAAAGAAGCTTCTGTTTTTCACCACCTGAAAAATCAACCGCAGTTTCTTCTATCTTTTTAATCAGTTTTGTATCACCCTTTAACTCCAGACTCTGATACTTCTGCTCAAAGCCTGACAGTCTAAGTGCTTCGTCCAATCTTTTCTTATCCAAATCCTCGGTAGACGAAATATTCTCATCAATAGATAGCGGAAGCAAAGTGGTATCCTGAAATAATACAGAAACCAAGCTAAAATACTCCTCCTTGGTATACTGTTCCATCGGAATATCATTTATGAGAATCTCACCCTTTTCCGGCATATAAAAGCCGCAAATCAATTTAACCAACGTTGTTTTACCTGCACCATTTAAACCGATTAATGCCAGTTTTTCTCCGGCATTGATTGTCAGGCTTAAATTCTCAATTGTTGGTTTCTCATTTCCCTGATAGGTAAAGGTTACATTTCGAAGCTCCAGCTTTACCGCCTGCTTTCGGATTTCTTTTATCTTTTCTTCGCCTATCACAGACTCCTTACGCCATACACTATCTGTCTCAAGAAACTCTCTGATATAGCTAATGGTTGTATTCACTGCATTCAGATTCATCAGCTCACGAATCAGAAGCTCAAACTGCGCTGAGAATATAGCAATCGCTCCAAGATAAAACACAAAATCAGCGGCTGTCATTTCTCCTTTAACCAGATAATATACCAACAATCCATATGCAAAACCATCTCTTACAAATGCCAAAACAATACCGGTTGTATTTCGCAAGCAATACCAGTTATGAATCTTTCCATACAAGGTACCTATCTGTTTCAAATTATTATCATACTTTTGCAGGATAAAATCTAACATCTTATAGATTCTGATATCCTTTCCTGCCGCAGAGTCCATACACTGCGCGGTAATATACTCCTCACCCTTTGCATACTTACTGATTTTGCCAAAATACTTTGTATGCATCTTACGCGCCACGGATAATAAAAACAAATTCATACCAATAGAAAACATAATGAGCAAAAGCAATAGAATACTTCTCTGTCCCAGAATAATTCCATATGTAACCAGTGATACCGTAGCTATCATCACATAAGGAACCATATCCGCTCCCCATGCTAAGCCCTTACCAAATCTCGCACTTGCCCAAGCATTATCTATAATCGGTTTAAAATTTTTATCCTCCAAACGCTCGTAATCGATATTCACTACCTTCTTCACATACTTGCGCATAAAATACAACGGAATATATTCCATTTGTAATTCATAATAATTTTCCATTGCGCTCTTTATCATATTACAAAGCATCATAGCAAGCGTGATAATTACCAAAGGAAGCATAACCTCCAGTAAGCTTCCTTGCCTTTCCAAACCTGCTACAAGGCTTGCTGGCAGTAACGTAGCAAAATAAGATGCCGCTACCGCCGGAACTACAATAAGAATGGCACAATAAAACATGAATTTATCCCATTCCTTTATCGACTTCATAAAATATACCAGATTGCTGATATATCCATATTTTCTCTTCTGCTTGTCCGCAGTAATATGATACATTTCGTTCATACACTTACCTTACCTTTCCAAGTGCCTGCAAACTTTCTGATGTCTTAGCATCATGCGCAGGCACAATATTTTCACACTAACCTCTTTCTTCTAAAGTATATCACAGGTTAACCATAACTGTTTTCCTTTCTGCACGAAATGTATTATATTTTACACGAATTGTATTTTTACTCAGATTTCTACTTTACAATCCCCTAATCTTCTAGTATACTTTGCTCTTGTAAAGCAACAATTTGCTTTTAATAATATTTAATTGCAGAGTAGAACGTTATGCGTTAAGTGCCATGTGAACAGGGAGTTGTCACACGGACGTAAAGCTCTTAAAAGGAGCTTGCGGTATAAGGTTCGCATCCCGCTGCTACATACTGTTTGACATATACCGTCACCATTATGTAGATTAAGGAAAACTGCATAAAGGAGGCGTGTTTTTATGAATAAGCTCAAAAAGCTTTATGCGGATTCCATTATGGAATTCAAAGTAACTAAAAACCTTGCCATTTGTGGATTGATGGCAGCACTAGCCGTTGTTCTTGGCTATGTCGCATCCATTGATATTACCCCGACAATCCGTATTGGTTTCTCAGGTATTCCAAACCGTATTGTGGAGTTTTTATTCGGTCCTGTAGTTGGATGCTTCTTTGGTGGTGCGCTGGATATTCTCAAATTTATTGTGAAACCAACAGGTGCTTTCTTTATAGGATACACATTTAATGCCATGCTAGCCGGCATTATATATGGCTCTATCCTATATCGCAAGCCTATTAGCATAAAACGAATTATCATTGCTGAATTCTTGGTAAAGCTAATTGTAAATTGTTTCTTAAACACTTTATGGCTTTCTATTATGGGCGGTAAGGCATTTTTCATAATCCTTCCTGCACGAGCAATCAAGAACGCTATCATGCTTCCATTTGATTCAATCATATTATTCTTTACATTAACCTTTGTAAACACAATATACAAGCGAACAAGATAGTCCAAAAGGTGGTACATTAGTACCGCCTTTTCTTAATCTCTTTACATAATCTATAAACCTTGAAACCATTGTAAATAAAGGCTTTCTGGGTTTTTACACGAACACACCTTTTGACTTTTCTTGCTCTTTTTTCTATGATATAATTTCATTAGACTATTTTTTGACCAAGATAGTCACAATAAGGGAAATGGGGAGTATCACTCAGTATTTATACCGGAGGGATACAATGGAATTTGATTACAATCACATATTTTTAGATAACAGACAGCTTACAAACAAAGCATATTTGATTTGGTGCAAGATTATTGCCGGAGTTTTAGGAGCAGTATGGTTTCTATACCTATTAGGTATTATTCATATTACTAATTCAGCTTTTACTTATTTAGCTCCGACTTGTATCTGCTTACTGCTTTTACCAGCATTGTTAAACCAGATACTAATAAGAAGTAACTTAGCTAAACCGGGTGAAAAACTGACATATATTTTGGAGTTTTGTATTCTTTCATGCTGTCTGGCAGCCACCTTTGTTATCAGCTGTTGTCTTTCACATTATATTATGGCTGCATGGCTTTTACCTATGGTCATTGCCTGTCAGTATTACTCTAAAAAGATTACCACACTCGTATATGTTGCAGGACTGATAGGGATGCTACTATCCATGCTGATTTCAGGCTTTTCTATTATGTCTGCATTACCGTATATTTTGATTTATTGTGCGTTCTATCCATTATGCATGATGATTACAAAGAGAACCTCTCTTCTTCTGAAAAAGCAAAAGCTTTCCATTATGGCATTACAGGCAAAGCAGAATCTGGATAATATGCACGAATTTCCCGATACCTTCTTAACTGATTGCAGAATTAAAATGCGGTATTTAGCAAAGAATGGTATCGATATTGATACTGCACTTGCAAAAATGGATGGCAATGTAGAGAAATACAATGACTTTGTACTGACTTTCCTTGGTGAAAGTCACCGCAAGGAAGATGAACTCTTCTCATTATTAACGCCTGATACCATTCTTGCATACGGAGCTAAAGTGCGCGAACTACGCATCAAAACAAATGCTTTAGGACTTAGGCAGTTAACAGACACAGCATTTTTCCACGAGATAGAAGCCTATGCTAACAGCTTCGAAGTTGTACGCCTGAATTGGGAAAAACTTTCCTTTGAATGGGACGAGGCTTGCGAAACATTTACAACCTATATTCGTTCCCTTGGGCTTAAAAATCATGCTACAGACGAAAATGGTAACCAGATTACTTTCAAGGAATGGGGCGAACATCTTCAGGAAGCCTTTGATGCTTTAGAGAGTTATGATACCAAAAGGGCACGTACCATTTTAAATGAATTGCTTCGTTATCAGATTGATTCAGACATTACTAAGAATCTGCAGTCTATCGTAGCCAACATAGACGAAATTCTAAAGGCTTAGACTAATTTGACTTTTACAGTTTCCTAAATACCAAGAAACCGCTTCTCAACTTCAGGAAGCGGTTTCTTGGTACTTTTCTATTCATTTATCTTATATCAATTCAAAACTTTTTAATAGGAACAACCACAAGGTAATAAAGATAGAGCTTAAAAATGTAGTAGATACCACGCAGCTTGAGGAAAGTACTCCCTCATGTCCGGTATTTTTAGCCATAATATAACAGCTTGCCGTAGTAGGTGCTCCAAGCATTATGAGAATGGCAACCATTTTCTCATCCTGAAACCCAAGCGCAGCTGCAATCGGCAGAAAAATTAACGGCATGATAAATAACTTAATCAACGAACTGATAATGGTAGGCTTTATTCTTGCAAGTGCCTTACGTCCCTCGAAGCCTGCACCCAATCCAATCAATGCCAGAGGTGTTGCCAGCACTGCAAAGTTATTCAATGTCTTATCTATAATGAAGGGCATATCAATTCGGCATACCGATATCAGCAATCCTATAAAAATACCTAAGATAATAGGATTGGTAGCAATTCCCTTTAAAGAACGCTTAATCGTTTTCCTGTCAATCCCTTCATTTCCCGGCTGGGTAAAAGAAAGAATTACTACTGCTGCCACATTGTAAAGAGGTACTGTCGCCAAAATCATAAGAGGCGCAATTGCACTATTCCCATAGATATTCTGGATAAATGCAACCCCCAATACCGCAGCACTTCCTCTATAAGAAGCCTGAATAAACTCACCAAGTATCAGCTTTTCCTTTAGCAAAAGAATTGACAAAACGGAAATTACCGCAATACAAAGCAATGTGACACCAAAACAAAACACAACAAACTTCGTATCCCATACAGCGTAAAAATCCGCTTCTGCAATATCTGTAACCAAAAGTAAAGGTAAAGAAACATTATAATTGAATTTGTTCAATACCTTTACAAAACCGTCGTCCAGCATTCCTATTCTTCTAAACACATAACCTGCTACCATAACCAAAAAAATCGGTACCGTAGCATTCAAACTAAATATCAAATTTTCCATAATCTCTCCATTGAAAAAGGAATCCCTTAAGGATTCCTTTGTCCAGCGTTATTAAATCTCATCTGCAATCGGTGCTGTAACTACTACACTTGCTACCACCGTAATTACAACTGCTATAATAATTAAGAGCATTCCGCCTAATAACAAAAATACTGCACTTCCTGATTCTTCTCCTTCAGCCGCCAATGCAACTGATTCTTCCTCTATTGTTACTGTCTCCTGCGCCGCATTTACAGTGGCTACTCCTGATGCAAATGACGTCACAAAGATACCTACTATCATAGCAAATACAAGTCTTACAATCTTTCGTGTTATTTCTCTTGCGCTCATAAAGGACCTCCATTTGGTAATTCTAAATCTGTACTCCCAAATTCGTACATGAACATTTTAACATATATTTTCCCAAATGTGAATTCGTTTTATGTATTTTTTATTCTTTTTCTGACAACTTTCCATTGAGCACTGCGGATTTATCCACATTCCTCATTATAAATATGTGATTTGTCCACCCTTTGCTTCCACAATAACCTCATCATCCACACGCAACCATAAGCTCTGTACGCATGGGTTATATACAAAGGAGCCGTCCGCTGCAAACTGTGCCATCTTCACAACATCCATATAATCTACAATCTCGATGTTGGTAGCATACCAAATATCATCTCTGCCACCCATCATCTTGCAGAATTCTTCAATGAGCTCCCAGTTATCATTGTTATTAAACTCATAGCTATGTCCCCATACATACATCATATAAAGATACTGCTTTTTATTCAGATCAGCAAACCGCTGACCAAGCTCTAAAAGATTATGATTATGATGACAGGTTGCCATCCATGCATGATAATCCGTAGGCATCTTAAAGTCATCTGTATTTCCTACTACTCTTCCGTAACGGATTCCAAGTGCCGGAAGCATCTCTCTAATTTCCTTAGACTCTGAGCCATTAGGGTATGCAAGTCCTCTTATTGGATAACCCATAAGCTTCTCCAAACCCTTTCTATCCTCAATAACCTCCTGCGCAACAAGTGCCAATGGACATCTTTCGATTGTCGGGTGAGACATGGTATGACATGCTACCTCATGCCCCTTATAAAGCTCTTTATATTCTGCCTGGGGTATTCTCTTAGGATCTCCCTCTAATCCATAGTTTACATTGAAGGTTCCTCTGATACCATACTGATTAAAAATCCCAACTAATCTTCTGTCCTCATGCTTGCCATCATCATAGCTCATGGTTAATACCTTATGCTTGCCACCCGGAAAGCAGGTATATATCTTCTTAATACTTGTCTTCATAATCATATCCTCCTTCTTTATTACTACTTTGTTTCACGTACATTTTTTTCAAATCTGGCTACCAGCTGTCTTGCTCTATCCTCCGGTGCCTTCTCCAAGGTCTGTATAAACTCTTCTAACGGCTCCTGTGTCTGCTCATCTGCCAACATCACGGAATGTCTCAGACTTGCGATATAATCAGGAATCATTTCACTAAAGGTTAATGCTACCTGTTGATTCGACAGCATCGAAATCTGAAGGGTATATGCAATATTTGTCCACTCTATCCCCTGTGACTGTCCCGCAAGCGCCTTCACCCTCTGCAAAAAGCGACGAGCACCATCTGTTCTATCCAGTAAATCATCTATTGTTATGCCAAAGAACGCAAAGTCTTCTGCACCTGCAATGCAAGTCACTTTCAGCTCGTCCAACTTCCTATATTCCATACAGCCTATCCTTTCTTTATTATCAAACTATATATTTCAATCATAGCATAAGAAAGGCATTTACGGAATTAAATTTTCCATAAATGCCCTTATCCCTCATGCAAAGCTAATAAATATTATTTTACAAGCTCTAAAGTCTGTCTTGCAATTGCAAGCTCCTCATTAGTAGGCACACACATTAATGCAACCTTGCTGCCATCCTTAGAGATGATTCTCTCTTCGCCTCTGATGTTATTTTTCTCAGCATCGATTTCTGTTCCAAGGTAACCTAAATACTCACAGATAATTGCACGTCCTACAGCATTGTTCTCGCCTACACCTGCTGTAAATGCAATCGCATCTACACCGTTCATAGCAGCCACATAAGCACCAATATACTTAGCAACTCTGTAATAGAATGCATCCAATGCTGCCTTTGCACGCTGATTACCTTCTGCCTCAGCTGCTTCAATATCTCTAAAGTCAGAAGATACACCTGACATACCAAGCACACCTGACTTCTTATTTAATACGTTATTCATCTGAGCTGGTGTAAGACCTTCCTTCTGGCAGATGAAATCACAAATAGCCGGATCCATATCACCTGAACGTGTACCCATGATAAGACCCTCAAGTGGAGTCATACCCATAGATGTATCTACACACTTACCGTGGTCAACTGCTGATACAGAACCACCATTACCAAGGTGACAAACGATAATCTTCATATCATCTCTGTTCTTGCCTAACATCTGTGCTGCTCTGTCAGATACATAATCATGGCTTGTACCGTGGAAGCCGTAACGTCTTACCTTATACTTCTCATAATACTCATATGGAAGACCATATAAATAAGCCTTCTCCGGCATTGTCTGATGGAATGCTGTATCAAATACTGCTACCATAGGTACTCCTGGCATAATCTCCTGACATGCGCTGATGCCAATTAAGTTAGCAGGATTATGTAAAGGAGCAAGGTCACTTACTTCCTCAATTGCCTTAATAACTTCATCTGTAACAACTACACTTGAAGCAAACTTCTCTCCACCATGTACAACACGATGTCCAACTGCTCCAATCTCATCTAATGACTTAATCACTCCATGCTCAGCATTTGTCAATGCATCAATTACAAGCTGAATTGCTACTGTATGATTAGGCATTGGAGTCTCAATCTTTACTTTATCCTTACCTGCAGGTGTATGTGTCAATAAACTTCCGTCAATACCAATTCTCTCACAAAGTCCCTTTGCAAGCACCTTCTCAGAATTACTGTCGATTAACTGATATTTTAACGAAGAGCTTCCGCAGTTAATAACTAAAATATTCATCATATCCTCACTTTCTGCCGTTTGGCGGCTTCCGTAAATTTGCCTATCTATAGGCCTCATACCTTTATGCTAATAGTGTACTACTATTTTGCGGAAAATGAAAGCGCTTACATTTATTTTTTTGCTTTTTTTTTGATACATTATGGTAAAGCTGTTCGCACATTGCACTTTAAGCACAAATATGGTACTTTTATTTCATGATATTTGATATTTAAAAACGAAGCTATTATATGAATCAGGGAGGATTCCATGAACATTATGTATATTGCTCCGATGTTTCACACTAACCAGGTACCGATTATTAAGGGTTGGGTAGAAAACGGAGATCACGTCACATTTGTAAGTCACTATAAGGGAAAGACCGAGAATCACACCTACTGCACTCCTATTGTATTAGGTTATTCATCTTTTTTCCAGTTTATATACAATCTGTATTTGAAGGCGACTGCGAAGAAGAATGCAACCTCTTCCAGACCCGAGGCTTTTCAAGACCAATTTGGTTATCCAAGTACAAGGGAATTGAAAAGGCTGTTAAAGGAGCATAGTCCGGAGCTTGTTATTCTTCGTGAACGCTCTATTTACTCCATCAAAGCATATCATATTTGCAAACGTCAGGGCATTCCCTGTGTGCTCTATAACCAGACTCCTCTTTGGGATACCGAAGCACCAAGAGATGATATTGCTCATAAGCTGGTAAGAGCATTAACGCCACCGGTACGCATGACACCTGTATATGGTAATGAACAAACAGGACATAATGATGGTCATTCTTATTTTGTACCATTTGTTATCGAGCCGAATCAAAGTCCATCTGCGCATACTTATTTTGCAGATGATAAGATTCGTATTCTTTGTGTCGGGAAATACGAACCACGCAAAAATCAGCTTATGCTGCTTCATATTTTAAATGAACTAAAAGATAATTATCCGATACACCTTACTTTAGTAGGAGAAATGTCTACTGAATGTCATAGACAGGAATTTGAAACGATTACAAAATATATCGCTGAGCATCATTTAGAAAGCTATGTTTCTTTGCATACTAATTGCAAGCCTACAGATATGTCTGCTTTTTATCAGAATGCAGACTTGTTTATCCTTCCGAGCACAGGCGAGTTTGCTTCTATTTCACAGCTAGAGGCAATGTCTTATTCTCTCCCTGTTATCGTAAGTGCAGCAAATGGTACGGCATGCTATGTTTCTCACGATGTTAACGGCTATCTTTTTGAGGATAATAACGAATCTGATTTAATGGATGTGATGCTCAAGCTTTTACCTCACCGTGAGAAAATGATAAAATTTGGTGCAGCAAGCTATGAGCTTGTGACTACCAAGTATTCATTTGTAAAATATCGTAATCATATCGAACAACTATTAACACTTGCTAAAAGAAAGTAGGAGCAACTATGTGCGGAATTGCAGGTTTTTGTGGTAAGACAAAAGATAATCTTGCCGAAATCAAGAAAATGTGTGACCAAATTATCTTTCGCGGACCTGATGCGGAAGGTTATTGGATAGATGAAAATACAAACGTTACTTTAGGACATCGTCGTTTATCTATATTAGACTTAAGCGAGAATGGTTCTCAGCCCATGGTGTCAGCCAGTGGTCGTTTTGTCATTGCATATAATGGTGAAATCTATAATTTCCAAACAATGAAAGACAAGCTTCTTTCCGAGCAGCATATACCTGCTTTTCGCAGTTCTTCTGACACGGAGGTTTTATTAGAAGCTTTTGAAGCATACGGACTTGAAGCTATCAAATCTCTAAAAGGTATGTTTGCTATCGCTCTATATGACCGTCGGGAAAAGACTCTGCATCTGATGCGCGACAGAGCCGGTGAAAAGCCTTTATACTATGGTATGGTGGACGGAAGGTTTGTCTTTGCATCCGATTTGGCAAGTATTACTGCAATGGATGGTTTTCACAATGAAATTAACAGAGCTTCTTTAGAGGCTTTTGTCCGATATAAAAGTATTCCACAACCGCTCAGTATCTATGAGCATATTTATAAGCTGATACCGGGACAAATTTTATCTATACAGGCGCCCTTTAAAGCTCCAACCTTTAGCACTTACTGGTCTATGGCGGAAGCTGCTATTCATGGCATGCAGAATCCTTTTACAGGAACCGAAAGCGAGGCAAAAGAAGAACTTAAACACTTATTGACTGATGCTGTCCGTGGGCAGATGATATCCGATGTTCCTATCGGTGCTTATTTATCCGGAGGGATTGACAGTCCGCTTGTGGTCTCTGTGATGCAGAGTATTTCTACTGCACCTGTGAAAACCTTTACCATAGGCTTTGACGATGAGGCTTGTAACGAAGCTGTCTTTGCCAAGGATATTGCCAAACATCTTGGTACACAGCATACTGAGCTATATATTTCGGAAAAGGAATTAAAAGAGGTTGTACCATTACTTCCTTCTCTTTATTCCGAGCCGCTTGCTGACCCCGCCTGCTTACCAACCTATCTTCTAAGTAAGATGGCTAAGCAGGATGTTACAGTTACCTTAAGCGGTGACGGCGGAGATGAGCTTTTCTGTGGATACACAATTTACAATGAATTAGAAGCGCGATATAGAAAGATTAATAAAATTCCATATCCTATACGAAATCTGGGCGGTCTTTTGATTCAGAAATCTCCTCTTGGAACAGATAACAAGCTGTATACCGCCGGAGAGTATGCTCAAATTTCCAATATTCATGAGCTTCATGAAATGTTCCGTTGCGAGCATGATTATGACGCTTATCATATTGTGAATGATGTTGCCAATCCTAAGGACTATCTGGCAAATCCTCTTTTGGAAGAGGATGCCTATCTTTTACCAAATATGGATGCATACCGAGCCTCCAGGCAGTTAGATTTAGGCGATTTACGATCTTCCATGCTTTACCGCGACCAAACAGGCTTCATGACAGATACCGTTCTGAACAAAGTCGACAGAGCAGGTATGGCAGTTTCTTTGGAGAATCGAATCCCTCTTATGGATAAGGATGTTATGGAATTTGCATGGTCATTGCCTATTTCTTATAAATCCAACCAAGGAATTAATAAGAAGATTTTAAAGGAACTTCTCTACGACTATGTTCCAAAGTCACTGTTAGACAGACCAAAGCATGGCTTTGAAGTGCCTTTAACCACATGGCTTTCCAAGGATTTGCATGAATGGGCCTCAGAACTTATTCAGAGCAGCTATTTGATTCGTGACGGATACTTTTCTCATAAGACCGTACATCGCATTTGGAATACTTTCAACAAGAATCACAGCAACACCTTGCAGCTATGGTACATTTTGCAAGCCGAAAGCTGGTATCGACATAGCAAATACAAAATTTAAATTTTATTACAGTTCAAGATAAGCATATTGTAGGAAGGATAACTTTAAATGATTTATACACAAATTACAGGTGGTTTGGGTAATCAAATGTTTGACTATGCTATTGGTTACGCTCTCGCCAAAGACAATAATGACAAACTTACGGCAGATATTTCTGCATACAAATTCTCTCCAAGACCCTTCGTGTTGGATTCCTTTCAAATTACAGGTGATGTAAAATCCATGTTTCCGGCACATAACACCAGCAAGCCTTGTCGTATGATTGCAAGACTGCTTCGTATCCTCGCATCCAACAGATATGGTAGCTGCAAGTGGATGAAAGAATCCATGGAAAGCCGCAATGCCTACGGCAACTATGATTTTTCTTATAAAAAAAGCTTATATCTTGAAGGTTACTGGCAGCATTACAAATACTTTGACCGACACTACAAAGATATCTGTAAGGAGTTCACATTAAAACCGGAATATATTTCCGAATCATGTCAAAAGCTTGCGGATACTGCCTCTGCGCAAAACAGCATTGCCATGCATATCCGCAAGGGCGACTATGAGGCTGCCTGGGTTTTGAAGGATGACTTTTATCACGAAGCAATTAAGCTGATGAATGAAAAACTTGACAATCCTCACTACTATTTATTCTGTGAAGATATCGAATATGCCAAGGAGCATTATAGTTACTTAATGAACGCTACCTTTGTAACCGGCAATTATGCCTTGACTGACCTTGAGGAATTTTATCTGATTTCAAAATGCAGGCACCAGATTATTGCAAACAGTTCCTTTTCATGGTGGGCTGCTTATTTGAACACCAATCCTTCCAAGCTTGTGATTGCACCAAAATATCTGCACTGGACAAAAGAATTTTATCCGGAAGCTTGGATTGTTCTTGATTGCTAATAAAATATTCAAAAACCTAATATCCCTTGTATTCATTTAAGAGGTAATCCTGTCATTACAGTTTCCGGTACCTTTTCATTCTGAATACTAGGGATTTATTTTTTGTAATTCAATATCTTTTTATCGTTTTTCGATAATTTTATGTTGCAAAACAATATTTGATATGCTACAGTATAATTATAATATACTAGTATACTTATTCAGAAAGGTATGATAATTATGAAAAAGGAATCTATTATTGTTATCACAAAGCACTTGTTGGACTTTATGTTTTTCTCAGGAATACTTATCACAGTTAGTTTACCATGGTCCGTTCGTTGGATAGCGAACTACTTCCAATACGAGGTGTTTGCTAATCAGTACAACGAGGTTGTCATTATTTATTTTATTCTTGGACTTTTGGCACTTGCTATTGTAAACGAGCTTCGAAAAATGTTCCGTACAGTTCTTAAAGATGACTGCTTTGTAACAGATAATGTTGTAAGCCTTCAACGCATGGGTACCTATAGTTTTATGATTGCTGCTGTTTGTCTGGTACGTACCTTCTTGTATCTAACAGTAGCTATGCTTGTTCTTGTTCTTGTTTTTGTAATCGCAGGACTTTTTAGTAAAGTTTTGGCATTTGTTTTTGACAAA
Organism: Lachnospiraceae bacterium; assembly: GCA_045579665.1. Taxonomy (GTDB): domain Bacteria; phylum Bacillota; class Clostridia; order Lachnospirales; family Lachnospiraceae; genus COE1. Next base: position 29,572 of record JAZNMO010000072.1, on the reverse strand, counting down.
GCAATTACCTATAAACTCGAAAACGATTTGACTATTTAGCATGCAATCGTATACAGAAAGGATTTCACTATGGCAATTATCATTAATCTTGATGTAATGATGGCAAAACGCAAGATGGGACTTACCGAATTAGCCAGTAAGGTCGATATTACTCTTGCCAATCTTTCCATCTTAAAAAACAATAAGGCGAAGGCTATCCGCCTCTCTACTCTGGATGCCATTTGTAAAGCACTGGAATGTCAGCCGGGAGATATCATCGAATATGTAGACAGCGATGATGAGGCTGTACAAGGCATGGAGCTTACAGAATAAATCTATATTCAAATCCGGCTATGCGGCTGTACACTTCTTAGTACGCCGCAAGTCCATACAATAATTTCAACACAATGCATCTAACCTACAAAATATAAAGGTTACAGAAAGGAATGATTATCTATATGGAAAATTTACAGAAATGCCTGTTAGACTCACAGGCTTGTGAAAGTGCGCCCAAAATCGAAATCACAAAGGAGCAGAAAAGCTTTTTACAACATTTTAAGCCACATACAATAGGATGTTTTCTTTATTCTCTATTTTATACTTTTTGTCTATATCGCAATATGTCAGGAATTACCTACCCTTTTTTCATAGGCGGAACCCTATTTTATTTTGTATATTGTTCCAAAAGGTATGGTGTTACCGCCAAAAGAGACAATTGTTTTCTATGGATTAGCCTGCTTGTTTTAGGAACATCAACCTGTATGACTGATTCCTGGACTCTAATATTTTTTAACAAGCTACTTACCTTTGTATTACTTTGTGTGCTGGTTCTTGATTCTTATTTTGAGAATACAACATGGAATATCGGAACCCATATCAAAGCCGGATTTCTTCTTTGTTTTGGTAGCCTGCTTCGAATATTCTCTGTTCTTTCGGATTATCGCTTTTTTCGAAAAACAAAAGCACTTTTGAATATAAACAATACATCCGATGAGCAAAAACAAGCACAGACTATTAAAAAAGACAAATGCAAGCGTATCTTCTTCTGCGTTGTCATCGGAATTGTGCTTAGCTCACCTGTAATATTAATACTCTTACTTCTACTTTGCTCTGCAGATGTGGTATTTTTTGAATTGGTATGTGATATTTTCACATTAGAGTTCCTACCCGACTGGAATTTAGATGGTTCTATCTTTAACATAGGGTTCAGAATACTTCTTACCTTCCTCATAACCTATGGCATCTGGAATTATCTCCATAAGAGTCATGAAATTGCTTCTATGGCGCAAACGAAAAAGGAAACCTTTGACCCTTATATCGGAATTACTATCTGTAGTATTACGGCTTTGCTATATTTAGTATTCTGCACAATACAGATATTGGGGTTATTTCTTGGAAAATTATCCTTACCAGAGGGATATACATACGCAAGCTATGCAAGACAGGGATTCTTTCAACTTGCCTTTGTATGTGCTTTTAATATTATTTTAGTTCTTGGATGTCTTAGTTTTTTTAGTGAAAACAAGGTGTTGCAGGTGATTCTTAGCATAATCTCTGTCTGCACATATATTATGATTTTATCCAGTGCCTACAGAATGCTTTTATATATCAACCAGTACCATTTAACCTTACTAAGAGTTTTTGTTTTGTGGGCATTACTTATAATGGCACTTATGATGGCTGGTGTACTATACTATATCTTTCATAGGAATTATCCTTTATTCCACTTTTTCCTTGTAATTATTACATGCGGATATTTGGTATTTAGTATTAGCCATCCTGACTATTGGATTGCAAGGTATAATGTTTCCCATGCAGAAAGTGTCCAAGAGCTTGATCAAAACTACTTAATCTACTCTCTATCCTTAGATACTGCTCCTTACATATACAGCGAGGAATTTTTATCCAAATGCGAAGAATTTGGCTGGGAAAGTTTTTACAAAAAATATATGTATCAGGTTCAATTTGCAACCGAAGATATGACTCTTCGCACCTATAACTTTAGTCGCGCTTACGCCAAAGACCAACTATACAAACTTAGTCCTTATATCAACAAGTAAATAACAACTTTGAAAGGATAACAATTTATGAAAAAAGCATACTTTATTGCACCTTGCACAATAAAAGACAGTTGTTTTGCCTCCAAAACAACTGTCTTTTTTGTGACCTTTTTCCTATTCAAAAAAACAAGTAATTAGTATGCTCTTCCCCAGTAAACCATCTTCTTAGCGGCATTACCACAGCATACACACTTCTCACTTAATGTTTCCTGCTCAAATGGCATACAACGGCTAGTCGCAGCAAGCTCTTCTTTAATCTTATCTTCGCAAGCCTGCTCTCCGCACCACATAGCCTTTACAAATCCAGGTTTGTTCTCAATTGTCTCACAGAACTCTTCCCATGTAGTAACCGCATAGGTATGTGCTTCCTGATGAGCCAAAGCCGCCTCATACATATCCTTCTGAATCGTATCTAACAGCTCTGCTGCCTTTGTCTCTACTTCATCAAGAGATACTTCAATCTTTTCTCTTGTATCACGACGTACAAATACACACTTATTGTTCTCAATATCCTTTGGTCCAATTTCAATTCTGAATGGAACACCTCTCATCTCACACTCTGAGAACTTCCAACCAGGACTCTTATCTGTATCATCAACCTTTACGCGGAAGTTGCTTAATCTGTCTTTTAACTCATAAGCCTTGTCCAGCACGCCTTCCTTCTTCTGCTGAATTGGAACGATAGTAATCTGTACAGGTGCTACTCTTGGTGGAAGCTTTAAGCCCGAATCATCACCATGTACCATGATGATTGCACCAATCAAACGAGTGGTCATACCCCATGAAGTCTGATGTACATACTGAAGCTTGTTCTCCTTATCTGTGTACTGAATACCAAATGCCTTAGCGAATCCATCGCCAAAATTATGACTGGTACCTGACTGTAATGCCTTACCATCATGCATTAATGCTTCTATTGTATAAGTAGCTTCTGCTCCCGCAAACTTCTCCTTGTCTGTCTTCTGTCCCTTAACAACAGGAATCGCAAGCACATCTCTTAAGAAATCTGCATATACATTCAACATCTGAACAGTTCTTGCCTCTGCATCTTCTGCTGTTGCATGTGCTGTATGTCCTTCCTGCCACAAGAACTCACGACTTCTTAAGAAAGGTCTTGTAGTCTTTTCCCAACGAACTACAGAGCACCACTGATTATATACCTTTGGCAAATCTCTGTATGATTGAATCTCATTTGCATAGAAATCACAGAACAAAGTCTCTGATGTCGGACGTACGCACATTCTCTCCTGTAATGGCTCTAATCCTCCATGTGTTACCCATGCTACCTCAGGAGCAAAACCTTCTACATGGTCCTTCTCCTTCTGTAATAAGCTCTCAGGAATAAACATAGGCATATATACATTCTCTACGCCTGTCTTCTTAAACTCCGCATCTAACTGATTCTGAATCTGCTCCCAAATTGCATAACCTGCAGGCTTGATAATCATACAGCCTTTTACGCTGCTGTAATCGCAAAGCTCTGCCTTCTTAACAACATCTGTGTACCACTGTGCGAAATCTACATCCATGGATGTAATCGCTTCTACCAACTTCTTATCGTTTGCCATATTTCTCACCTTTCCTTAAATAAAATGAACTAAGATAGAATGTGCAAAAAAACGCCACATGACATACCCACATAGGGGCCTTCATGCGGCGTTACCACCCTGATTTTACTCATCATACCGTTATCGCCGGCGTTACGCTGTACTTTCATACAGAACTCCAAGGTAGGTTCCCTAGCTTACCGCGTAAGAATCTTCCAGCCTTTCGATTCTCTCTCTGGACGCATCCACTTCGTACTATTCCTCTTCTTCGTTTCAATATATTTATTACTTCTTGTTAGTTTAAGTCAGTCAGGCGTTTTTGTCAAGGCAAAAGAAACAGCTATCTCCTGTTTGTTACCAGCTCTATTACTTTACCTGCTATTTCCGTACCTTTTTCATATTCAAGGTCCAAATAAGCCTCTCTTAACTGCGTCACCAGTTCCCGTTCTTCTAATGAAAGTTCAGCAGTTCCTATTAATGTCAGCCCATCCTCTATCTCATCCAAATCATAATCATCAAATCCTTGTTTAATTCTTTGGTACAGCTCAATAACAGGTACTTCTTCATCTTCTATCGCCTGTTGACCTGTCGGAATCAAAGATATCTCTTCTTCAATCTCTTCCAACGCCACCTTAAGTCCTTCCAAAAATTCCTCCAGATTACGTTCTAAATATGAGATATTGTCTGTTTTTGCCGCCATCTCCATAATCTCAGCTTCCTCGCTCAATGCAAGCTTTCCTATCTGACGACTAGCCCCCTTAATACCATGAACCTTAATACGAAACAGTGCCAAATCCTGTTCCATATATTCTTCCAAATTCTCCATGAGCGGCTTTACCTCTCGTACAAAGCTTTCCAGTGCCTGTCTATAAAATTGAGTATCACCGTCAAAGCTGCCATCCTCCTGCACATAATTTTCCCGATATTGAGCAGGCATATTCCTTTCTATGATTTCCTTAAACCTTGTACCGTCCAAAGGTTTTGACAAAAATTCTGTAAAACCATACTTTGTATACTGCTCCTTTAAATCATCAGTTAGATTTGCAGTCAGCAAAACAAGAGGAACTGATTTTTGAGCGCTTATCTGTTTTGCAACCTCTTCTCCTCCTAAGTCGGGCATAAGCAAATCAAGGAAAATCATATCATAGTGATTAGCCAAGGCAAGCTCCAGTGCTTTTTTACCACCTTCTGCTGTTTCCACCTCAAACTGCCAAGTCTTTGCAAACTCCTTGAAAATCAGTAAATTAACCTGCATATCATCTGCAACCAGCACCTTAGCGCGTGAATATGTCCAAGTAGGCTTTGTAGTATGAGACCACGATACCGACTGCTTAAATAAATTATCCTTGGTATATATCTTTTGCGGCAGCATTTCTTCTCTGGTACATCTTTGATAGAAGCTAATCTCAAATTCCGATCCACCCGTCAAATTGTTCTTAACAGATACTTCACCACCCATCAAATCTGCAAGCTGCTTCACAATACTAAGTCCAAGTCCTGTACCCTCCAACTGCTCATTATCCGCAAAGGATACATACTCTTGAAACACTCTTTCCATCTCTTCAGGCTTCATTCCCAATCCTGTATCTGTCACCCTACATGTAACCTTAACAACATCATCCTCACTGCATCCACAAAAGATTTCACAGCGTATTTCACCCTTTGAAGTAAACTTAACAGCATTAGACAAAAGATTTTGTATCATTTCGCGTACACGCAGATCATCGCCTATAAAATACCTCGGGTGTTGGTTAATAAACTCAGCTTTAAAGGTTACAGGCTTATCCTTTAGATTAACCACTGAAATATATGCCAATTCCTCTATTATTTTTTCCAGCTCGTATCGCCTTTCCAATAGCTTGAGCTTACCATTCTCCAGCTTAGAAAAAAGCAAAATAGCGTTTACCAACTCCGAAAGTGTAACACCGGCATTTTTTATATGCATTAGCAGTGAACGATTTTTCCTGGAAATTTCCCTATTCTCCATCAAAATATCACTAAGACTAATAATGGCATGTAATGGACTTCTCAACTCATGTGTCATTCGTGCCATAAAATTACTCTTAATCAAAATCTGAGTCTCTGCCTCTTTTTTCAGCTTTTCCATCGCTTGTGTTTCCAGCTTTTGCTGTGTAATATCAATCATTGTTAACACATAGCCATGCTTTTTATCCTTGTAGCCTAATGGTTTCAATTTACAATTATAATAACGATTATCCACCTTAACCTCACGGTATGCGGATTCCATTTTAGCCAGTTCCCTCAGACGGTCTACACCCTTGTAATAATTACTATATCTGCCAACTTTACTTAGCCCCTTATGAAACATATCCATTGCCGCTCTGCTGGCTCCGATATAGCTTAAATCCTCATCAAACAAAATATACGCCACATCAGAAATATCCAATATATTTTGCTGCATCAGCGTTGGTGCATCAACAAGCTGCCCCTTCCAGAGCAAATACCAAATAACAAGGTCCATACACAAAAATCCAAACAGCTGCAAAGACTCTGACAATGGTTTAATAAATGGTGATACAGCAAGAAACAAACCTGCTATTGCAATCGCACCAAATATCCATTTGTTTATTCTTTGCTCTTGCTTACTACACATACGAGTAGCATCCGAACGAAAAACCAGTCCCATTATAATTCCAATCGTTAACAGAGCGGAAAATGCATAAACACAATAGTAGAACAAGCTTCCATACTCAGCTTCAATTAATATAATATCTATAACAATAAGGCATGCAAATAAAAGCCCCTCTGCCCATAGCCTTTTAGGAATCTGATACAAATCCATTATGTAATAAATCAACAAACACAAAATCTGCACAACCAGAACATCTTCCAGTTTTGCAAATAAGCTATATTCTCCCATTACATTTTGAAATATCTGATAAAAATTAAATAAGGCTATCAATACGAGCACGACAGACAATAAACGATGCTTATTTGAATAAACACCCTTTGATATAAAGTACTGTAATACTAAATAGGTTACCATCAGGCAACCTATTTGAAATATCAGCATCAATCCGCATCACTCCGTCCTGTCAGAACACGTTTAATTTCTGACTTCATAAATACCTGATTATATGGTCTGATAATATATCCTGCCGCTTTCATTTCACGGCACATCATAACAGTTTCACGATTACATATTGCAGACACAAACATAATTGGAACCTGACAACAGGTCTTTTCCTGTACACGCTTAGCGGTTTCTATTCCATCCATCTCCGGCATATCAATATCCATCAATATCAAATCCGGGTTTTTGTGCTTATCTAAATAATCCAACAGCTGTTGTCCTGATTTAAACAAACTTACATCATACAGATTTTTAAGCATACCTCTTGCAAGCTGCAGGTTTGTATTCATATCATCTACAACTACTACCTTATAACGTTTTGCCTCTCTAAGCATCTGCTTTCTTGCAAGCTCTGATTCCATCACTTCATCTTCATCGGAATCATGCGCAATGGTAACATTCAGATTTTCCTCATCCTCCAGATTAAAGATGGTTCCATCTGTTAATCGAATAATCGGACGCAGATTGTGATGACCTGCATTATCATAAATAATACCCTTTTGCCCATTTGACAACTTTACCATACTTCCCTTCGGATATAACGGTACAAATCGCAGTAATGCCTGTACCACTTCTTTGTCAAACATAATTCCGCAGGCACCCATTAAATATTCGCTTGCTTCATATGGAGAATACGGTGCCTTATATGGCCTTGATGAGGTTAATGCATCATAAACATCTGCAACATGCAGAATCTTTGCCAAAAGAGACAAATCCGTACCTTCAATTCCTTGAGGATATCCGCTTCCATCTACATTTTCATGATGATGTAAAATTGCAGTTTTTACGGCAACAGATAAATCTCTCCTGTTTTTTACCAATTCATATGAGGTTTTTGCATGAGACTTCATAATCTCATACTCTTCAGGTGTCAATCGCTCCGGTTTACTTAAAATATCTGTAGGAATATTCTGTTTACCAATATCATGCAATAATGCAGCTACCACGATTTGCTTTAATTCCTGCTCCTTTAATTTTAATCCCAAACCAATGATACAGCATAGTACTGCTACATTTACCGAATGTGCATAGGTATAATCATCAAAAGTACGCAGGTCTGTCAAATCAAGTGCCAATACATCCTTTCCAAGAATTTCGTCCACAATATTCTTGGAAACATTTTGGCATTGTTCTACATTTCTTTCACGCACACTTTTAAGCCCCTTTGCTCGAAGCTCAGGAGAAATTACCTGCTCTACTTTAATATCCTCTGATAGTTCGTCGATGATATATACGCCCTCGAAACCATACTTTCTCAACTTCTCTATATATGTTTTCGTAAGTGAAATTCCCGCACTAATCAATATATGCTCGTAAGAATCATAAACATTATATGCTGTACACATTCCCGGTTCAGCATCCTTTAACAATACATATCTCATGCGAATCCTCCTACAAATATTTTCTCATTCTATTCTGCGCCTAGTGTATCAAATTAATTATACCACAATTGTGTAAATTGCAACAATATTTTCAGTTAATTCTAAAACTTTTACATTCTTTTATATCGTTAACATTTATATTTGTTACTAACATTTTATTTTTTGTTGACATAACTTTCTATTTCATATATATTAAGTGATACAAACATGTCAAAGCATCATGTTCATAATATGTAAATGCTTAGACATACATATAGTTAACGCTAGGGGTGCACATCGCTGAGAATGAGCTTAGACTCTAACCCTCATTACTTGAACCGGATAATACCGGCGGAAGGAAGCAAAATAGTACAGGATATCATTCTGTACTATTAGATGTTGTCCCTCCTCGCATTCAAAGGAGGATTTTTTATGTTCAAAAACGCAACTCAAAAACTTGTATTCTGTGCTGTCGCCATCGCACTTGGAACGATACTGTCCAATATCAAACTGTATCACTTTCCTATGGGCGGTTCTATCACACTATTATCCATGCTGGTCATCTGTCTTCCTGCATATTGGTATGGCTTACGTATCGGTCTAATCACTGGTTTTGCCTATGGCATTCTCCAATTACTTATAGACCCATACGTTTTATTTCCGATTCAGCTTATAGTCGACTACCTGCTTGCTTTTGGAGCCTTTGGCTTATGTGGTATCTTCTGTAATTCCAAAAATGGCTTAATCAAAGGATACCTAATTGCTATTTTGGGTAGATATTTCTTCTCTGTATTATCCGGCTGGCTTTTCTTTGGAGAATACGCATGGGAAGGCTGGGGAGCATTGTCATACTCCCTTGTATATAATGCTACTTATATATTTTCAGAGGCAGCGATTACTATTATCATACTCGCCCTGCCACCTATAAAAAAGCTCATGGCTTCTTTAAAAACCATGGCTAAATAATGAATAACGTAAAAAACCCCATTCCGGCGTTACAATAGTAATTATCATTACATGGTAACAGCTGTCCCGGAATGGGGTTTATTTATTTATCTCTTATTTAGTCTCTAAATACTTCTCCACTGAAGCAAGCTTTACACAAAGTACAAATACTTCACATGCCTTCTGAAGCTCACTCGGTGTTGGAAGTGTTGGTGCGATACGGATGCTTGTATCCTTAGGGTCATTACCATATGGGAAAGTAGCACCTGCAGAAGTCATTACCACACCTGCCTCTTTACACATAGCTACTACCTTCTTTGCACAGCCTTCAATGGTATCAAATGCTACAAAGTATCCGCCTGTAGGCTTTAACCATGTACCAATCTCTAATCCACCAAGCTCCTTCTCTAATGTATCAAGAACCGCCTCAAACTTAGGTCTTAAAAGTGCTGCGTGCTTCTCCATATGAGCATGTACACCCGCCGCGTTCTTGAAGAACTTCACGTGACGAAGCTGATTGAGCTTATCATGACCAATTGTCTGGATGGTCATATGCTTTGTAATATCCTTAATATTCGCCGGAGATGTAATCAATGCTGCTACACCCGAACCTGGGAACGTAATCTTAGAAGTAGAACAAAGCTGATAATACATATCAGGGTTACCGGCCTTCTCACACTCTGTTACGATATTTAAAATTTCTGCCTTCTTGTCAGGGTAAATATGATGTACTGCATATGCATTATCCCAGAAAATTCTAAAATCTGCTGCTGCCGGTTTTAAATTAGCAAATCTTCTAACTACCTCATCAGAATATACTACACCGCTTGGATTAGAATACTTAGGAATATTCCAAATACCCTTAACAGATGCATCGTTATTCACATACTCTTCTACCATATCCATATCAGGACCATTCTCATCCATAGGAATGGTAATCATCTCTATACCAAAGCTCTCAGTGATGGCAAAATGTCTATCATATCCCGGAACAGGACAAAGGAACTTCACCTTATCTAACTTACACCAAGGTGTATTACCGCCGATTCCATGTATCATAGCCTTAGAAATTAAATCATACATAATATTCAGACTGGAGTTACCGTAAATCATAACATGATCAACAGGTGCTTCCATCAACTCAGCAAAAAGCTCTTTTGCTTCCTTGATACCATCAAGTATACCGTAGTTTCTTAAGTCCATAGCCTGTGCGCCCTTAAATTCAGAACCGCTGCCTAAAACATCTAACATTGGGTTAGATAAATCAAGCTGATCTGCTCCCGGCTTTCCTCTTGACATATCAAGCGAAATACCTGCTTCCTTGAGCTTATCAAACTGTGCTCTTAACTCCTTCTGTAGAGACTCTAATTCTTCTCTGCTTAATTCCTTGTATGCTTTCATTTCTATAACCATACCTTTCTTTATATATCATTCAGATAATACGAATGTACACATCTTATCACATGCTTGCCAAATGATGCGTTTTCCTTAAACTAATATACATTTGTCGCGGACATATGTCAACGTGGAAATGACATCCACCCTCTAACTTTATTGAATATTTATACAAAGTAGTATTATTTATTCATATTCTTAGGAAATAATACCAGTCCGGCCTGTATAAGACGCTTCCTAAGCATAGGTCCTGCCGTTACTGCAATTGCAAGCTTAACAATATCTCCCGGAATAAATGGCAGTACACCCACGCCTAGCGCAGCATAGAAAGACAGCTCCATTTGCCATGCTAGCCAGCAGGTCCCCAACAGATAACATACAAACGTACCAAGAATCATTCCCAACGCCTGCAGATAGCGATTCCTCTGCCATTTTTCTATAAATATACCGGCAATAAGCGCCAACACAAGATAGCCTGTCAGATAACCTCCTGTCGGCCCCAAAAGTTTACCGATTCCTCCCGAAAATCCGGAAAAAATCGGCAATCCTATCGTACCCATTAATAAATATAAAAGACAGCTGATTACGCCCCGCTTCATCCCAAGAACATATACTGCAAAATAAATCGCCAGTGTTGCCAGTGAAATCGGTACCGGACTTACAGGAACCGCAATCGCAAGCGGTCCCATAATACATAATATTGCCGTTACCAAACCGGTTATCGTCATTGTCTTAGTCTTCATACTAACGACCATACTTCTTTTTTACTAAGAGCTGAACCTCGTAAGGCTTCAAATCACCTTCTCGTTCGCCCACTAACATCTTATAGCTATCACTTAAAGAGTACACCTTATTCTCATTGGTCATGTTAATGACAAATATCCACTTCTGACTTGCATTCTCTCTGGTCATAATTTCAACACCCTCAGGCGCAGTACCCAGACTCTCCACAGTACTGTTCTTCACAAAGTACTCCGCAAGGTCTGACATAAAATCCTCTGTAGGCTCTGTACCTACATACCACACCTTACCCTTACCATAGGTATTCTCCGTAACAACCGGCACTCCCTTATAGAAGCTTGAACCATACTCCGCAAGGGCTGTTGCACCCTTCAATGTAATGATATCAGCCCATTTCTCAATCGCATAGTCCTTACTGCCATATAATGCACTACCTTCCTTGCAGAACAGACAATCATATTCAGGTATCTCTATACCACAAATATCACCTAATCTTCCCGGTAAATATCTGTCTGTCATACAAAGGTTATTATCATCCTTTACACCTGTACGCATAGTAAGCACCAAGTGTCCGCCATTCGCTACATAATCAATGTAATGCTGTTCCAGCTCAGGAGTCATAATATACTGTAAAGGTGCTACCACAAGCTTATACTGTGACAAATCATCCATACCCTGCACAAAATCTACCGGAATCTTTTGGTCATAGAAGCCCTTATAATACTTATGCAGTTGACCTACATACCACAAATCAGGATGATTTGGCTGTATCCCAAGTGCATATGCCTGACGGAAGGAATGTACAATAGCAACCTCCGGATTTGGCATACTTCCCTGAAATTCCTCCATATATGGCTCAAAGGTCTCAATCAGCTTCTTTGCTTCCTGATATACTCTTCCCGGAATACCGCTATGTCCTAAAATACCGTGCCAATACTGCTCTGTACCCATCGCACATGTTCTCCAGCGGAAGAATACTACCGCATCTGCTCCGTGTGCCACGGACTGCATCGCCCATGCTGCCATCTGACCCGGATCCAGAGCATGTCCCATAGTTCCCCATCCAGCTATATTTGCCTGCTGTTCCATCATCCAGAAAGGCTTCTTCTTATAGCCTCTGATTACATCATGGCTTGCCGCCATCATATGACACGGCTGATGTGGCTGCTGCTGCCAGTTACCTGCCGGATAAATATCATTAGACACAAAATCCAACAGTTCGCCCAAATCATAATAATTTACCTTCTCATCAAAGCACATATAGTTATGTGTCACAAAATGGTTCGGACAGTTCTCCCTGATAATATCTGCCTGCCACTTTGCAAAATCTACAATCAAATCAGAGCAGAAGGTTCTCCAATCCAGCATAGCTGAAGGATTTTCACCTACTGCTGTTATAAGCGGTGTGCCAATCTGCGCAAAGGAATTAAAGCCCTGACTCCAAAAGGCTGTTCCCCATGCATCATTTAAGGCCTCTATCTTCTTATACTTTTTCTCTAACCATTCCTGATATCTTTGTTTACAGGAATCACACATACACAAATCCCAGTGAGAATTACCAAGCTCATTATCTATCTGCCAGCCTATTACACCGGGATTATCTGCAAAGCGCTTTGTCATGGCAGTTACAAAGCGCTTAATATGCGCTCTATATGTCGGATTCGACTGACAGTCATGGTGTCTGCCGCCAAAATGTCTGCGCCTGCCCTGCATATCTATCGGTAAAATCTCCGGATTCTGATCAATAATCCAAGCAGGAGGTGCTGCCGTTGGTGTTCCAAGTACAGTCTTAATACCATAGCTATCCAATAACGCTACAGCTTCCTCTAACCATTCAAAATGAAACTCACCCTCAGAAGGCTCCATTTTAAACCATGAAAACTCTGCCATTCTGACAACCTGCACACCCATCTCCTGCATCAGCTTCGCATCTGTTTCCCAACGCTCTCTTGGCCAATGCTCCGGATAATAATCTACACCAAAATGTATTCTCATAAATCAATACACTACCTTTCTCAAATCCTTATCTTATTACAAAAGAATTAACAACAGCAAAATCACTGCCGCTACCCCTACCAAAATGAAAGGCTTCATCCACACACGTTCCTTCACATAGGACACCTTATCCAACACAAAGCTCATCACTGCATAAAGAACCACACAAAGCAGTGGAAATCCCTGCTTTATCGGCGTTCCTGCCGCAAAAGCCGTTAATGCCCAAAAGCTAATCAAAGCCCCCAGCAGCGCAATTGTGAATGCCGGTAACAATGTATTACGAACCTTTTCCATAGCTTATCTCTCCTTTATGTATTCTGATATTTTATCTAACACAGTCTGCGCTTTCCAAAATTCATTATGTCCTATCCCGTCTACCGTAACAAAATTGCAACCATTAGGATACGACTGAAAAAGTCTGGTAGAGCTTGCATAAGATACCACCTTATCCATCGGTGATGCCAAAATCAAAGGCTTTACTTCAACAGACTTCGCATAGTCTGCCGCATCCATCTTATAAGTCATAAGCAAACGGAATGGACCATGAAAAACATCTATCATGCCATTATATAAGTCATAACCATCTGCATACGGTGCCATCAACATAAGCCCTGTTACCTCTCGCTCAGATGCCAGATAATTAGCCACTCCTGTTCCAAGACTATATCCCATAACAAGTATCTCTGTTACCTCAGGTCTATTTACCAGATAGTCATATACCGCTAATGCATACTCGCGGAGCGTATCATCCGAAATATCTCCCTCACTCTTACCATAGCTTGGGTAATCCACACAAGCAAAGTGACAGCCATCAAAAGCCGCGAGCCTTTCAGGTGACTCTAACAACTTCCTAACTACTGTGGAAGAATTACCACCGTTTCCTTCCATATACAATACCAAAGGTGCCGGTGTATCCGACTGATGTAAAAACCAACCACTCAACACACCATGTTCTGTCTTAATTGCAAGCTCCTCTGCCTCTTCGGTGTCTGATAATACCGCATATGCCTCCTCATCAAAATTAGGACAAAACAAAAACTTTGGAGCTGCAGTAAGTATTGTCACGGAGAAAAAAACAATCATCGTAAACAGAACAAATAATGTATTCGCTATCAGACGAATCTTACCAGGCTTCTTGGCAACCACCAGTTCCAGAACAACCTTCAAAAGGAAAATGACTACTGCCGTAATCAGAATCGCAATAGCAATCCCTCGCATCATATCGGTTGTCAAAAACCATATAAATGTAATCAGTACTGCCGCAATCAAGCCTAAATAAATATGTTTCTTGATTCCCGTAAGCCACTGTGGCGGCTCATAGGAAAAACGACCCTCTCTTACTTTATCTATCATTGCTCCATGTTCTTCTACATCTATAATCTCGTTCTTATTTCCCATATTATGCAATCCCCCTGCCTTCTTCTGCTTGTTCTCTATCTTCTCACCTTATTCTTAAAGTCTCTTCACTAAATTCTCAACAAGCTTTGCTGAATGTGCTGCTGCCGCACGCTCAAATCCCGGATAATCCATATATGCACTTCCGTCTGCCTTATCAGATATCGCACGGATTACAACATAAGGAATCTGATTTAAATATGCTACATGCGCTACTGCTGCACCCTCCATCTCTGTACAGGAACCTTTAAAATGCTGAATTAATCTATCCTTTACCTCATTATCACTGATAAACTGGTCACCACTTAACACTCTTCCTTCATATACTTCAATATCAGGATTTACCTCTTTGCATACTGCGATTGCCTTATCTACCAATCCTCTATCCGCCTTAAAGAATGACTCTGCCATCTGCGGAATAATACCAGGCTCATAACCTAACGCGCTTACATCCATATCATGCTCACATGCATCAGTAGAAACCACAATATCTCCGATATTAATCTCAGCACGTAGTGAACCTGCCACGCCTGTGTTAATCACTGCATCTACGCCAAAGGCATCAATCAGAATCTGTGTACAAATACCTGCATTTACCTTACCGATACCACTCTGTACAATCACTACATCCTTACCATTAAGTTTACCTTCATAAAACTTCATCCCTGTTTTCTCAATAATCTGAATATCCTCAAGCTGTGACTTTAACTCAGATACCTCTAATTCCATTGCTCCAATAATACCAATTTTATTCATCTTCATTCCCTAACCTTTCTCCCTTATTCAGGGTAAACCAGTCTATCCTTTGTAATATGATAAAGTACGTTATCCAAATACCTCTTTGCAAGATAATTTGCCATACCAAGATTCATGTCAAGGTAGTTACCGCAATCCTTAGCACTAGCCCCCGGCACCTCATCCTTAAAATCACGAATAAACTCGTACATCTCTACCATTAATTTCACGATATCCTTAGACTCATAATCTCCTGCAAGAAGCAGATAAAAGCCTGTCCTACACCCCATCGGTCCGAAATAAATGGTTTTCTCACCATACTCCTTATGATTTCTAAGAAATGTAGCCGCCAAATGCTCTATCGTATGCATCTCTGCAGTATTCATAACCGGCTCCTCATTGGGAGAAGTCATTCTCAAATCAAAGGTGGTAATCGTATGCTCTCCTACCTTATCCTTTCTGGATACATATACGCCCGGTTGTAATTTGATATGGTCAATTGTAAAGCTTGCTATTTTTTCCATATTAATATTCTCCCTATAAAAAATGTGTTCTATTTTATTTTATCTTATTATTCTCATTAAGACTACAAAATTTTTATATAATCTACTCACAGATTCCATTCCACGCCTTTACGGAGCATGGTGCCTCCAAGGTAATTTCTTCACCCTCTACTGTGGTTACTCTTCCTCCTGCTTCCTTTACAATCAAAGCACCCGCCGCATAATCCCATGGACTTAAGCGTAACTCAAAGAACAGCTCTGCTCTTCCTGCCGCAATGGTACACAAATCAATCGCCGCAGAACCGCTTCTTCTTACATCCAGCGCCTTCTGAAAATATTCATATGCAAGCTCAAAAGAAGGGCGGTTCAACTCTTGATAATAGGGTGCTGTTCCAAAAAGGACAATACCATTACTAAGAGGCTCCTTAGATACCCAAATCGGCTTACCATTCAAATATGCACCCTGCCCCTTGATAGCAGAAAACACCTCATCCAGATATGGCTGATATACCACACCCATATACTGCTCTCCATCCTTTGTCAGCCCAACCGATATCGCACTGGTATGATAATCCTTAATAAAGTTAGTCGTTCCATCAATTGGGTCCACAATAAATGCATATCCCTTTGCTATAGAAGCATGAATATCCTCTTCTTCTCCCACAAAGGTTGCTTCCGGAAGAATCTCTAACAACTTGTCCTGCAATACCTCTTGCACCTTTTTATCGTAAGTAGTCACAAAGTTCGCCTCTCCTGCCTTGGAATCCACCACACAGGCTGTTCTATCGGCATTCAAAATAATCTGTCCGCATTCCTTTACGCACTCAATTATCTGCTCTAATAAAATCTGTTCACTCATTTTTCATCCATCCCATCATTCCAATATCAAATTTAAATAGAATGTACTTTCGTACATTTAGCGTTAATGTAGAAAAAGAAGACCTTAATAGTCTTCTTCCTCCACCTTTTCTTCAATATCATTAACAGGCTTCTCTAAGCCCTCAATTACAATACCATTCTTCTCTGCGTAATCCCACAGTGCTGCATGGATTGCTTCCTCTGCCAATAATGAACAGTGAACCTTTACAGGCGGAAGTCCATCAAGTGCCTCCATAACAGCCTTATTCGTAACCTCTAACGCTTCCTGTACTGTCTTACCCTTCACAAGCTCTGTTGCCATACTGCTGGTAGCTACTGCCGCACCACAGCCAAAGGTCTTAAACTTTGCTTCCTGAATAACGCCATTATCATCAATATCAAGATAAATTCTCATGATATCTCCACACTTCGCATTACCAACTGTACCTACACCACTGGCATTCTCTATCTCTCCTACATTTCTTGGATTTGTAAAATGATCCATAACCTTCTCTGTATACATATTTACCTCCTAGCCACAATCCTCTGTGACTGCCTTATTAGTTCTTTTGTTTCTTAATAAAATCCTCATAAAGTGGTGACATCGCACGTAATCTTTCAATAATTACCTTTAACTCATCCACTGTTGTATCAATATCTTCCTTAGTAGTCTCCTCTGACATGGTTAATCTTAAAGAACCATGCGCTATCTCATGCGGCAAGCCAATCGCAAGTAAAACATGAGAAGGGTCAAGAGAACCTGATGTACATGCAGAACCGGAAGAAGCACAGATACCCTTCTGGTCCAACATAATCAACATAGACTCACCCTCAATAAACTGAAAGCAGAAATGTGCATTACCCGGAAGTCTCTTTACAGGGTCACCGTTCAGTCTGCTGTAAGGAATCTCTGTCAAAACTCTGTTAATGAGATAATCTCTTAACTCGATTTCCTTTGCCATAGTCTCCTGCATACGCTCACCAGCAATACGGATTGCCTCTCCAAAGCCTACAATACCCGGAGTATTCAAAGTTCCCGCACGTCTTGAACGCTCCTGCGCACCACCATGAATATAAGAACCTACCTTGATTCCCTTTCTGATATACATCAAACCAATTCCCTTTGGTGCATGAAGCTTATGTCCGCTTGCACTTAAGAAATCAATATTCATTTCCTCTACATTTAATGGAATATGTCCATATGCCTGCACCGCATCTGTATGGAACAGCACCTTATGCTCCTTAGCTAAAGCACCAATCTCTTTGAGTGGCTGAATCGTACCAATCTCATTATTCGCTGCCATAATTGTAATTAAAATGGTATCCGGTCTGATGGCCGCCTTCAAATCATCCATCTTTACAATACCCATCTCATCTACATCAAGATAAGTGACCTCAAAGCCCTGCTTCTCCATATACTGACATGTATGAAGTATCGCATGATGCTCAATCTTAGTAGTAATAATATGCTTTCCTTTATTCTTATAAGTCTCACATACCGTCTTAATAACCCAGTTATCAGACTCACTGCCGCCTGCTGTGAAATAAATCTCATTAGAAGCCGCACCAATCAGCTTCGCAGCCTGTTCTCTGGCTTCGTTTACTGCCTTCATGCTCTTGCCTGCAAAGCTGTAAATTGCAGAAGGATTCGCATACTGTTCGCAAAAATAAGGCTTCATTACCTCAAATACTTCCTCGCTTACCTTAGTGGTAGCGGCATTATCAAGATATATCATAATGTTCTCCATTCCGCTGCCAACTATATCGAATAGCTGTGAGCAGCTCTTTTTTGTCTCTCTATCTCTAATAAATCTTCTAACGTTATGCCGTCAATGACATCATTTACCGCTTCGTAGACCTTCTTCCACACCACAACGGAAGCACACTGATAGCTTCTGTCACATGAGGCACCTGATGCCGAAAGGCACTCAACCGGTGCAAGATTACCCTCTGTCAGACGAAGTATCATACCAACTGTATAAGCGGCTGGTGGATTCACCAGCTGATAACCGCCCTGTGCACCTCTTGTGCTTCTTACATAGCCTGCCTTATTTAAAACAGCGATAATCTGTTCCATATATTTCTCAGATATTCCCTGCCTTGCAGCAATATCCTTAAGCTTAATCGTCTCACCGATATGGTCTGCCAAATCCAACATGATTCGCAACGCATAACGTCCCTTTGTTGAAACTGTCATAACAAACCTCCATAATCTCCACAACCCGTTATACCACTTAATTCCTATCGTGTCAATAGGAATTAATCGAAAAGGGACTGACATACGCCAATCCCTTCCTATGTATTCCCTATGAAATTATGATTCCTAGTTTGACAAAATCTGCTGTTCAAAAGACTCAAAATCCATCTGCTCATATGCATTATTCAAATCCTTATTATTCCAGCTGTTCTTCTCCTTACCGGATAATCTGGTCGGCTCGTTATAACCATTCTTTAAAATAGATAACACATATCCAACCTTATTATTTACCTGCTGACGCATAGTATACGTTAAAATCTCAAAAAGCTGCTCTTTGGTACGATTATTTGCCTTAGCGGTCTTTAGAATATCTTTAGCTTCCTTTACAGAGCACTCGAAGACCTCAATAATCTCCTTCTCCTCCTCTGTTGCAACTAATGACTCTCCATTCTTCTCGATATCCTCATACTCTACAATCGTCTTCTTCGGCTTAAGTGCCTTAACCCAGAACTCAACCTCACTAATACCCTGCTGTCCTGACGGAAGCTTCTCATAAATCAGCTTATACTCAAAGGAAATGTCTGTATTACCATTAATCTCTTCATAAGGCTTGTCCAGAATCTCACGCTTCACGTTACCATTTGCATAAGACTCCGGTATCTTCATCATCTTGCGAAGCTCATCAAAGGAAATCTTAAAATTGCCACCTCTGAAATTCTCTCTATCCTTTAACAGATAATACAATCTCTTAGAGTACTTCTTCGTCAGATTCAACGGATATTCGATTCGATAGTAGGCTCCCTGCTTGGCAGAAATAATCATCTGCTTTACCTCGGGATGAAGATCTACCACAATCTTGCTTCTACCCTCGTCTCCACGCTTCTTCTGGTACTTAATCTTACTAAACCACGGATAATAAATATCCGTTCCCTCATCCTCCTTCAAACGAAAGCCCACACCCTCGAACTTCTTAACTGCCTTCTGCAGGTATGAGTATGCATTGGATTCATCCTGTAAATTATACAAATGCTTTACATCTGCAATATTAATCTCATATCGGGTATTATCTTCTGTATCCTCACCTTCACCAACAATACCAAGCAGAATATCAATAATATCATTCTGTCGTCTGTCTAAATCGTATCTTGCTTCAATAATTGTCATTGGTCTGAATGCGACGTCTTTACCACCCTGTTTTTTCTTACGCTCCATGTACTACCTTCCCTCTACACGTAAGTTGACCTAATTACTCTGTAACAGATCATCCATAATGCCTTAACATAATACTTTCATTATAATTCAAATTCCCCCTCTAAACAAGCGAAACTTCACTGCTGTTACTCATATCTCTTTCCGTATCTGACCTCTTCATAAAGCACATGCAGCCTCTGCATCTCCTCATTCTCTATAAGTCCCGCTTTTTCTTCCATCTCCGTTGGTGATTCATAAGGCATTGGTCTATCCTTACGATGCTTACGAATCATCTGTCGATATTTCTTACGAACACTATAGCCTTCTGTATTCTTATCCTCCTTCTTAGGTTTCAGAGACTCTACCTTTTCCTCAAGCTCCGTTAAGTCTTCTACCTCATCACCATTTTCATCAAAGGCATCCCGAAAATCATCAAACACCTTCTTAACGGACTTGATAATCTGTACAGCTACCACAAAGAACAACACACCCAAAATTGCCATAAAAACATCACTAACCCACTTAGGGAGAGTCTTGATCTCTGTATCTCCCATAATTAAGTTATGAAAATCTATTTCCTGATGAGTTACCTGAAATTGAGCCTCCGACTCATAATCTATCATCAGCAAGGGTCTGTCACTTCTCCACTCACGAATGTCCGTATATTGTCTTTCACCTGACAATAAAACTGCCACTAGCATCACTGCAATACAGCTTAATGCAAAGATAGCCAATACACTACTGGTTATTCCATACAAACGCTTCTTAGGAACTCCTGTTACACGCCTATTTAACAAAAAATATCTTTCTGTCGCAATCATAAAAATATGCAATATACAAACCAAAAAGTATACGCCTGCACTATAAAATGCACCATCTGCAAGAGGAGGAAAATAAAAGAAAATCCCTACCAAATATGCACACGCAAATACTGCCATCATAGGTATTCTTGGCTTATCTAAAAATCCTGTTCTTGGCACAAAATCCATATCACCATCACGACGGGTTGTTATGGTGTTTAGTCTTTCCATATATCTTGCCGCTATTACTGCAAAGCTCTCCAATACCATGAATACCACATACCCCTGCAAAAATGCTGCTTTTGTCATAACCGGTCCCACAAGCCATGCAAGCAGTCCTGTAATAACCAGTATAGGTATACAGGTCATTACATAGCCTGCCATCGTTTTGCACCGCTTTACTGCAATTCCAGACAGAACAATAGCAATGGCAATCATGAAACACTTCCAATATATATCATCCACATATCCTGCATGTGTCTGTCTGTTTTCACTATTTAATACCAATGCATAAACCACAGGAATAATCAATGCCATAACCAACGTTGCATGGCACCATTCTAAAATCTGTCTGATATATCGTCTTAGCATCTTGGCACCTCCCTTGCAATCCAATGCTGGTTATCTGCCATAGAAGGTTTATCCGGCACTTCATTTGAATACACAGGCTGTATCCATATGGTAAACTGCTCTGTTCCGGCAAATTCTCTTACCTGTTCTACCGAGATATTCTTAGAAATTACCACAAGCACCGCGTCCTTTGGTGATTGCTGCAGACACTGTCCAAACGGTACATAACCCTGTTCCGTACGATATAAAGCCAACGCTTTTTCCACCCTGTCAATCTGCATTCTTCCACTATCCGGCTCAAGACAAAGAAAACCACCATTCTCTTGTCTTGCATTCATATATAAGCCAACCTCAATTCCCTGCGCAATCAGCTTTCTTACCAAGGTTGCCGCCACACTGATACTATCCTCCACCAACTCATCCTGTTTTAAAATTCCGCTATCCTCAATATCCAAATAAATCATAACCTTCTCAGATAAAGCAGAATCAAAGGTATTTACCATCAGACTTCCTGTCTTGGCACTTGCCTTCCAGTTAATCGTCTTCATCGGATCTGTCAGCGTATACTCTCTAATAGAACGAAATGCAAAAGGGTCTTCATATAAATGCTTTGCACACTGCAATGTCCCCAGCATCTTCTCACATATCATCATAATATCAGAAATATCCGCTTTGGCTGGATACACATAAAGAGACGTCTGGTTCGGTATCCTAATACCATAACGCTTATCATAAAGCATGGAATAGCTTTTAAGCTCCACCTCATCTATCGTGTAATAGCCTCTTCTCGTACATACCACATCAATCTGTCTGGTAATCTTCTGATATCCCAAAGCCGAGAAAATATCTCTTTTATAAATATAATCGCTGACATTCGTATTCTCTGTGTCCTTGAATACCAATTCTTTTCTGGCTGAAAATAATACCTCTAGCACAGGCACCGGCAAACGCTTACGGTTCTCCACAACTTCGTAAAGCTTAGTATGTTCTCCTGCATAAACATAATCCTGAGAAAACTGCACCCTTGCATCAAAAGACCTGCTCCAATGCTTCTGATAGTACTTACGCCAACCTATGTATATTACAATAATTCCTATTAATAAGACTGCTATCATCTCTTTGTCCAATCCTCTGTAGGTAACGCAACACTCTGTAACAAGCCCTGAATATAAGAAATCTTCTGCTGTTCTCCCATATCCATAATTAATCTATGCTGCAATACAGGTACTGCCACCTTCTTAATATCCTCTGGTACCACATAATCTCTCCCCTGCATCAACGCATAGCCCTGAGAAGCTCTAAGAAACGCCAGTGTACCACGAGGACTGATACCCTGCTGTGCCCCTGCCTTTCTGGTTGCCTGTACCAGATTTACAATATAATCCTTCAAATCATTGTGGATATAAACCTGTCTGCAGGCCTCCTGTAGCTGCTTTATCTCCGCAAGAGAGCATACAGCCTCAATGCTCTGCAATGGTTCATCAACAATAAATCGCTCTATCATCTGTCGCTCTTCCTCAGCTGTCATGCTTCCCATGGAAATCTTCATTAGAAAACGGTCAAGCTGTGCCTCTGGAAGCGGGAAACAACCGATGGTTTCCACAGGATTCTGTGTTGCAATAACAAAGAACGGCTTGTCCAACTCTCTCGTTACACCATCTACCGTAACCTGCCCCTCTGCCATGCACTCTAATAAGCTGGACTGGGTTCTTGGTGTGGCACGGTTAATCTCGTCTGCTAATAAAATATTGGTAAATACGGGACCTTCCTTAAATACAAAAGCTCCCTTCTCCTGATTATAATATGACAATCCTGTCACATCACTTGGTAGCAAATCCGGTGTAAACTGCACACGGTCAAACTTACTATCCATTGACTTTGCCAAAGATTTTGCAAGTACTGTCTTACCTGTTCCCGGAACGTCCTCTAGCAGCACATGACCTCCAGCCACAAGAGAAGTCAGTAACAAATCCATAACCTCACTCTTTCCAATAATTACCTTCGCTATATTTTCCTTAATCTTCTGTAGCAATTCTATATTCTCTGCCATAACTGTCTTTCCTCCCAATAAATTCTTATGTTAACTTAATTTTATCATAGCATATCCCTATCATAATGGAAATGAAAATAAAAATGCAATTCCTGCACGAAATGTATCCATTTCCGCACGAATTGCATCCTAAGCCTACGATATTTTAGTAAGCGGCAGCATGACCTCTGTTGCAAATACACCGCTTTCTGACTGTCGATTAATATATCCATGATATTTCTCTACAATATTATCGATTCTCAGCAGACCAAAGCCATGGTCTCCTTCCTTATTAGTTAAAAAGAGATTACCTCTTTTCTTGGCTGTTCCAACCATAGAATTTGTTACCGAAATATAGAGCTGTTTCTTAAGAATATCTATGTAAATTCTAAGAAAACGCTTCTCCTCGGGAAGCTGCATACATGCTTCCATTGCATTATCCAAAATATTGCCAATCAGTACCGACAAATCAATTCCTGATATGGAAATGCTCTCTGGTACAATCGCAGTAACATCCACCTGAATATTACGTTCCTTTATCATGGTGAGCTTACTGTTCAGAATCGCATCTACCATAACGTTGCCTGTCTTAATTACTGTATCTACAGTGGTTAAATCCTTCTCCAAATGCTCCAGATACTCTGCTGCCTCGTCGTACTGCTTCATCCCCATATGCACCTTTAACACCTGAATATGATTATGATAGTCATGACGCCAGCCTCGCATCTTACGATACATGGTTTCTACCTCGTCATAATGCCGGTTCACCAAATCATTTTGAAAACGGGCTATTTTCTTATTCACCATTCGTGGCAAAACACAAAGCCACAAAATCAGATTCATCGAAATCACAATTACCACTGTAATCAAAAATATATTGAACTCCCTCATAACTTTACCTTTCCATACTATGTTGTATAGTTTCTGATAAACGCCTCATTCACCAGCTTAGTCGCTCCTCTACTAATCGGAAGCCTTGTACCGTTATCCATCACAAGCTCTGACTTTACAATAGCTGAAACATGCTGCATATTTACCCAATAAGAGCGGTGGCAGGCAATAAAGCAAGGCTTATCCTGCAACAAATCCTTTACCTCACTAATGGAATGCTTGATTTTACACTCCCGATTCGAGGTATAAAGTACACTCTGATGTCCTGTAGCCTCCACATACCAAATATCCGATGGCAATATAAAAATACTTCCGCTCTCTGTCTGTAGCAAAAGCTTATCCTCCGGCTTCTGCGTCTTCTGAAACTTATCCAGTACCCCAAACAGCTTTTCCTTATGAACCGGCTTTAACAGATAATGCAGTGCTGATACTTCGTACCCTTGTGCCATATAACTCTCATAGCCAGTAATAAAAAGTATCGGTATATCTGCATACTGCTCTCGAAGCTTCATAGCAAGCTCCATGCCATTAATTTCTCCCATCTCGATATCAAGAATCAGCAAATCAAACGCCTTATCCTCAGCCCAACAAAATAAAAAGCCCTCCGCATTTAGAAAAGGGACGACTTCCAATAGAATATTCTGTTGCTTTGCCCATTCCTGCAAGTATTTTGTAAGTAATATTCTCTGTGCTTCTTCGTCATCGCAGATTGCTATTCTCATGATACCGTCTCCTTTCTTCCACTCTCTATAGTTACAAGATTATAGCACTTATGTTCGGAGGATTTCAATAATAAATTATGATAAATTTATTATGTACACTTATTTTTTTATCATATATAATGCAATTATTATATTACTTCGATTAGGAGGTTTTTTCTTGAATACAAAGATGATTGATAATCATACCAGACTACTATGGGTTAATTGCATCAAAGTCTTCGCCACTATTCTTATTGTAGTACAGCATAGCATTTCTTATGAATGGGTACGACTCCTAGACATAGGAGGTACTCAATGGAATATCATTAACTTTATTTTTATGCTTAGCAGAACTGGCGTACCCATTTTTTTCATGTGTAGCGGTATGGGTATGCTTCAAAAAGAACGCAATCTTAAAGATATATTTTTTCACAGTATCAAAAAAATTGTTATTCTATACATTAGCTGGATGCTAATATATGGGTTTATTGATATGTGTAGCCTGATTCATTCCAACTTAGCTACTCCCCGTACCATTATCAATGTATATTTAAAATCCGTCCTATTCGGACAGTATCATACATGGTTTATTTATACTCTAATTGCTTTGTATGCCATTACACCGTTTTTATACGAAATAGCTAAGCGTTCAAACTTATTGATATATTATATACTTCTTTCTATACTGTTTACTATTTTATTACCATATATCGGAAAGTTTGAATCTTTATCACGTTTATATACCGTTATACAAAGTACAAATATGCATTTTGTTGTAGGTTATACTCTTTATTTTGTGCTTGGTTATTATCTATCAACCATAAAGCTTACCAAAAAAATATGTATTACAGCTTGCTTTACTTTTGTGATTGCTATTACACTTGCTTTCGTTTTTAGTTGTTCGCAAAGGGAGATAATAGGTTCCGACTGTCAATCTCTATATAACGAATATTCTATCTTGGGATTTCTAATGAATTTATCCATCTTCCTATTATTTAGGATACTATTTAGCGACAAAACGAACGCATCATTTTTATATACTGCCACATCTATCTTATCAAGCTGTGGCATTGGTATTTACTTATTTCATCCTTTACTTTTATTCCTTATAAAAGATATACAAGGTATATGGTGTATTTTAGGAGGACTTGTTATATGGTCTCTTTCTTTTATTATCATGCTGATTATCTACCACATACCTATTCTTTCACGGATCTTCTTAGGGAAATAAAAAGGAACGTATAAGTACAATATCGTTTCAAAAAAACAGATAATATTTTCACATCCCCCTTATTGTGGTACAATAATTATATATTTCGCCACAATAAAGGAGGCATTTTTATGCATAGCAAACGCCCCGTTTATGTTTTATCTGCAATATGTGCAGTTATCGTAGTTATTATGCTTACCCTTTTTGAGCATCATGAAAAGGTAGACAGATATGTTGCTCGTGAAAATAAAGGCTACAGCATTTGGACCGACTATGAATATTCTACATATGAAGATAACTCTGCACCATTGGGTATTGTACAAGAATATTGTTGGACAATCACTGATGCCCCACAGCACAATACCTGCTTAGCATTTTATCTTGTACATCAGTGTGCAGATATTTATATTGATGATGAGCTCCTCTTTCATTTAAATAGTAATGAAAATAATCTCTTTACCCGTACCATTGGTAGTGATTGGGCAAAGACTTATTTGTATCCTTCGGATGAAAATCGTGAAATTCACATTTTAATTTACCCGGTTTATGAAACGAGTATGAACAGAACCCTTACCATCTATTATGGTTCCCTTAACTCCGTAATAGCTGATGTTATCGATGGCAATCTATATACTATTGTCTTTGGACTTATTGCGATTATTATTGGTTTAGCGTTTATTGTCTTTGTACTGATTAATATGAGAAATTACGAAATGGATAGAAGTATCGCTGCACTTGGCTTTTTCTCTATCTTTACCGGCTCTTGGAAAATATTTGATTCGGAATTAATGCCATTTTTATTTGAAAATTCAACCCTTTTATTTTCTGCGATTGCCAATATTTCTATTACCTTAATGCTATTAGCATTTATTATTTATATTCGAAATCAATTTTCCAAAAAAGCCTATCTTTTCTGGAATTGCGTATGTGTAATTGGACTGGTTTTTGGCATTATCATCTGTTTATTACAGCTTTTTGGCATTGTAGATTTAAGACAAACCTTAACAGCCTGTCATGCTATGGTCGTAATTGATATTTTATCTATTTTTATTACACTGATATGGGAGGCTATACATCATCGTTTGACACCAAAGTTAAAAATGACTTCCTTATGTTTTATCCTATGCTCACTTGGCGCAGTTATTGATTTATTCCTATATTACGTTTCAGGTGCTTCCGGTAATATGATGCTGTGTCTGTTCGCCTTCCTGCTATATGTTATCTTAATGGGATATGTTGCTGTAAAGGAGGCTCTTGTCCTTATTCAACGCGGAAAGGAAGCAAAACGATATCAACACCTTGCCATACATGACCAAATGACAGGACTCTATAACCGAGTATTTTGGGCAGAATATACTCAGGAACATAAGCATGATGAAAAAGACTGCTTTATCATAATGCTTGATGTAAATAACCTAAAGCAATGTAATGACACTCTCGGACACGAAGCCGGTGACATGCTGTTAATTCACAGCGCCAACCTGATTAATGAAACCTTCCTATCTAACGGTGTTCCATTCCGTATGGGTGGTGACGAATTCTGTGTCATTTTAAATGTTTCTTCTGAAAATATATGCAAAAGTTTTATAAGACGTTTTATCGCATCTGTCGAAAGCTTTAATAAGGAGCACCCCTCTGAATATCCCGTAGAAATCGCTTACGGATATGCCAGATATAATCCAAAATCAGACTTCGACTACGGCGATACACTACGCCGTGCCGATAAAAATATGTACCTGAAAAAAGTAGAAATGAAGAAAGCATAATAGATAGGGTGGTCTTTTGGAAGAAGACCACCTTTTTTTGTCAATTAATAAATTGTTGCTATAAACTCTTCTACGGAAATATCCTCTGACAAACTATATCCATACTTATATCCATTTATCATAACATGGATATGGATAGGATGTGTCATCCATACCGCAAACTCGTCTTGGGTCATCAATTCCCCATATAACCATGCCGGCATAGTAGCCTCAAAGGTCGCACAGTACTCCTCATAGGTATAAGCATCACTAACCTTAGTCACCTCGTAGCTGATATCATTTGACTCTATTGTATAATGATATTCCATCTCATAGATTGCTCCTGTTCCTGACGCAGTTGGCATTCTTAATATGGAAAGGATGTAATTGCTATCACCATTTGCAAAGGTTCCTATTACACAGGCCTCTCCTGGCTCCAGCTTACCTACATACTCATAGGCATTTTCCTGCTCTACATAGTTATCCATCTTATAATGTGGCAGCATGACATCTAACATCTGGTTATGCTCCAGCTTGGCATAGAACGCTGGATAAGTCTCTTTCCACTGTGTAAAGTCCGTTACCTCTGCTACCTTCGACTGGTTAAAGTGCGTCGCTTCGAAAAAAGCACTTGTAATATTCTCTGCTCCCTCTACAGGCAATTCCTCATAGCTTGCACCCGCTGTAATAAAGTTCTCTACCGCCCGAATAACTGTTTCATTCGTTCCCACAAATACCAGCATCAGGGTTGCTGCCATTGCTGTTGCCACGCGGAAACTAGTCTTCATTGGCTGCTTTCTTAGCTTTCCATTTGCCATTTTAAGCTTCAATTCCTCTTTGAAGGCCTTAGAGCAATGTACTCCTTGCATGGTATCCTGATATAATTTTGATATATCTTGATTATTCATTTAAAAATCCTCCTTATCTAGACGCTGTGCCAACTGCTTCTTTGCACGATTCAGACGCACATTGACGGTATTTGCACTAATGCCTAATATCTGTGCTATCTCTGTAGGCGTATACTCCTCCATATAGCACAGATGAAGCACTGTCCGATATTTCTCAGGAAGCTCATACATCTGTCGAAACAGCTCCTGTCCTTGCAATTTACGTATCAGCTCTTCCTCACATCCATCTCCTGCGCCTATGTAATCTGTAAAATTCTCTAATTCAACTCTTCTTTTCTTCCACGGAAGCTTGTAATAATTACTACACTGATTGCAGCATACCCGAAGGAGCCACGCCTTAATATGCTCTGCTGATTCCAGCCTGTCATAATGCTCTACCAGCTTTAGAAAGGTCTGTTGTACAATATCCTCGGCATCCTCTCTATTCCCTGTCCGGACCAGGGCAAGTCGGTATAACATATCACTATGCTGTTCTATTACATTTTCTATCTCCCATTGTTGCATCCCAAAGTGTGCCTCCTTATCAACTGCTCTCACTATATAATACAATCCTGAGGACGTAAACTTACAAAATTATTCCACAAATTCGGGTTTGTCGAGTTAACGGACGGTACTCTGCCCTTCTCCACGAAATGGTCTATGGTTTAACGCAAAAGTAGACGCTACGAGTAAAGTTTTTCTAAGCGTTTTTATTTAGGAGGTCTAAGACATACGCAACCGGC
>JAZNMO010000071.1:0-5213 GCA_045579665.1 Lachnospiraceae bacterium | reverse complement strand
CCGGCTCCTGTTTCTCCACTTAAAATATTAAGTCCTTCCCTAAAGCTTACCTCTGTCTCCTTAATGAGTGCCAAATTCTTAACATGTAAACTTATTAACATACCCTTCTCCTGTGCTTCTTACGGGCTTTAGACTAAATGTAAGTTTATCTATAGCCAAATCCTAAGTACCTAAGAATATCAACCACTTCTTCTTAACTATCCAGAATCTCGCTAATCTTATCCATCAAGGCTTCTGCTTCCTCTGTTGTCTTAACAGCCGCCATAATGGTATCATCTCCGGCAATACAACCAAGAATCTCCGGAAACTTCATTGCATCAAGTGCTGCCGCTACGGCCATCGCCATACCCTGCACTGTCTTAATCACTAATATATTCTGTGCAGTATCCATGGAAACAAAGCCATCCTTTAATACTCTGATAAACTTATCTCCCAGATAACTGTCATCATTCTTCAATATAATATACTTCTGTTTACCGCTTCCTGTCGCAATCTTAGAAAGCTTCAACTCACGAATATCTCTGGATACCGTTGCCTGTGTTACTTCATAGCCTTCTGCCTTCAAATATGCAGCCAACTCCTCCTGAGTCTCAATATCGTACTTCTTAATCAAGTCTACTACTACTTCATGTCTCTGTCTTTTCATTCCGTAATCCCCTTATTAAATGATACGCATTTTCTTTTGTAAGGTATCCAGAAAGCTTGCCTTACTCAGCTTAATAATCTTCGTCACCTTATCCGAACGAATAATTCTTATCTTATCACCCTCGTTTAAATTCACAGGATGACGACCGTCAAAGCTGGCATCAACCTCCTGCTTCTCACCAAGCTTATAATCGCCAATCTCAACATCTATCACATCATCCTCTGCCAATATAATCGTGCGATTATTTACAAGAGTGTGTGAACATACCGGAGTCATCATAATCAATCTCGCCTTAGGCTCCACAATCGGTCCTCCCGCTGAAAGATTGTAGGCTGTTGACCCCGTCGGCGTGGAAATAATCATTCCATCAGCACTATAAGTACTTAAAAGCTGACCATTTACATAGATATTAAAATTAATGACATGCAACGCACCCTTACGATTGATAACGATATCATTCAGTGCTGTCATCGGAGTTATCCGCTCTCCTGCTATCACCGGAAATCCGGTCAGCATCATCCTGCTCTCCACCTCATACTTATCTGACATAAGCTGTTCCAGTGCACTGTCTATCTGATCCTTCTCCACCTCAGCCAAATAGCCCAAGGTTCCAAGGTTCACGCCGATAAACGGAATATTCATCTCCTGATAAGCACCTGCTGCTCTCAGCATCGTACCATCGCCACCTAAGACAATAATACACTCTACACTATTATCCGCCTTATCCTTGCATATACAGCCATGCTCTGTCAAATACTTACGTATATATTTGGTTGTTTCACAGTTCGTATCTTTTAACTCATTTGTATAAATATAAAAAGTCTTCATCTATGCTCCTGTGTCTGCCATGCATTTGCTATGCTATTCTTATCATAACACATTTTTTTTGAAATTCTAGTAAAAAATACTAAACATCTAAAGTTTTATGCGCTTCTTTTACAATATTATGTATCAAGTCCGCATAAACTTCATGGGGTGGAAGTTCCGAAACAGTCTTTTCTTCTGTCTTATATATATGCAATAAATATTCAATATTACCCTCTGGACCTCTGATTGGTGAAAACTCCAGATGCAGTACCTCAAAGCCGATACTTACTGCATAATCCATCACCTTCTCAATGACTTCGATGTGAACCTCAGGCTCTCTGACTACACCCTTCTTTCCAACCTTTTCCTTACCTGCCTCAAACTGTGGCTTAATCAAGCACACCATCTGCGCGCCTGTCTTAAGAAGGTTATAAGCCGGCTCTAAAATCTTGGTCAAAGAAATAAAGGACACATCAACAGATGCAAAATCCAAATCATCCTCAATATCTTCACGTACCATATATCTGAAATTGGTCTTTTCCATACATACAACACGTTCATCATTTCTCAGCTTCCATGCAAGCTGTCCGTGCCCTACGTCAACCGAATACACCTTGCAGGCACCATTTTGCAACATACAATCCGTAAACCCGCCTGTAGATGCGCCAATATCCATACACACTTTATCTGTAAGCGTAATATCAAAATGATTCATCGCCTTTTCCAGCTTCAATCCACCACGGCTTACATATTTTAATGTATTACCTCTTACCTCTATTGTGACCTTCGTCTCATCAAACATCGCACCTGCTTTGTCTTCCTTCTGGTCATTTACATATACACAGCCTGCCATGATTACAGCCTTGGCTTTCTCTCGCGATTCCGCCATTCCCTGTCTCACCAGCAGAACGTCCAAACGTTCTTTCATCCTACGCCTCTCTTTCAAAACGCTTTTTTATCTTACGAATAATGGATGCAGCATCAATACCGACTTCCTCTCGTAAAATATCCACATTGCCATGCTCCACATATTCATCAGGAATGGTAATGCTTAAAATATCCGGTGCTGCCTTTGTAGTATTTCTCGAATCCAAATAGCTACGCACCTTTTCACCAAATCCACCGCTTGCTACATTCTCTTCCATCGTCACGATAAGTGAATGCTCCCTGCAAGCCTCATCCAAAATGTCAGTATCAATCGGCTTCACAAACCTTGCATTGATAATACTGCAGAAGTATCCGTCAAGAAGCAACGCCTCTCTTACAGCAAGAGCCGTCTTCACCATACTACCGACTGCTACAAGCACGATATCCTTTTCCTTGTAAAGCCACTCGCCCTTACCGTAAGCAATCGGTGCTCTAAATTCCTTCAGCTCATCAAATGCCTCACCTCTTGGATAACGAATGGCTATCGGACCCTCAAAATCAATTGCAAACTTCAGCATATCAGAAAGCTCCCATTTATTCTTCGGAGCCATAATATTCATATTAGGAATTGACGACAAATAAGACAAATCAAAGATTCCCTGATGTGTCTCACCATCACTTCCTACAAGCCCTGCTCTGTCAATTGCAAAAATAACAGGTAAATTCTGGATACAAACATCATGCAATATCTGATCATACGCTCTTTGCAAAAATGACGAATATACAGCAACAACCGGCTTTAATCCACCTGCTGCAAGTCCGGCCGCAAAGGGAACAGCATGCTCCCCTGCAATTCCCACATCAAAGAATCGCTCAGGATACATATTACGAAAACGCTTCAAGCCGGTACCATCTGCCATGGCTGCCGTAATTGCCACAAGCTTTTCTTCACGTTCTCCCATCTTACACATAACCGTTGAAAATACATCTGTATAATTCGACTTTGTCTTCTGCTTAAGCGGGAGGCCCGTTGCAATATCAAAAGGCTCTGCACCATGAAATCTGGCAGGATGACGTTCTGCGGGCAAAAAGCCCTTTCCTTTATTGGTAATCACATGAACCATTACTGCAGACTTACATCTCTTAGCCTCACGGAACACCTTCAACATTGCATTAATATTATGCCCGTCCACAGGGCCAAGGTAAGTAATTCCCATATCTTCAAAAAACATTCCCGGAATTACCAGCTGCTTTACTGAGCTTTTTGCTCTACGAATACTTTCTACAATCGGCTCACCAAGCTTTGTATCCATTAAAGAATTATATATTCCTTCCTTAATATCCAAATACTTATCCGCTGTTCTGATATTATTCAAATACTTAGAAACACCGCCTACATTCTCAGAAATAGACATATTATTATCATTTAATACTATAATAAAATTGGTCTTCATACGTGCCGCATTATTCAAGGCTTCGTACGCCATACCTCCTGTAAGAGAACCATCTCCAATCACCGAAACAATCGTATGCTTCTGGTTCATGATATCCCTTGCCTTTACAAGACCAAGACCTGCTGAAATAGAAGTAGAACTGTGTCCGGTATCAAAGCAGTCACATTCACTTTCGTTACGTTTTGGAAATCCACTCATCCCACCATATTTGCGCAGATTTTCAAAGCCTGCTCTTCGGCCTGTCAAAAGCTTATGGGTATAAGACTGATGTCCTACATCCCACACAATCTTATCCTCAGGCAGATTCAAACTTAAATGCAATGCCATTGTCAACTCTACTGCACCAAGATTTGAACCAAGATGACCGCCATTTACACTAATCTTCTGAATCAAAAACTCTCTGATTTCGTCTGCAAGCTGATTATACTGTTCAGGTACCACCTTCTTTATATCATTTTCTCTCTCTATAGTCTCTAATATCATTTCATTAAGCTCCTTATAAAAGCTGCGCTTATTTCATCCTTGTAATAAGACTTCTGATAAGCTCTACCAAAAACTCATTCTTCTGTTCCAATGATTCTAATATCGAAATCGCATGCGCTGACATTTCTCGCTGCTCCTTCGTTGCCTGTTCTAACCCCTTTAATGTAACGTATGTGGTTTTATTGTTCTTTTCATCACTGCCAATTGGCTTACCTAACACCTCCAAGGTACTTGTCACATCTAAAATGTCATCCTGAATCTGAAATGCAACACCTACCTCGTAGGCTGCCTGCTCCATAAGAGCTACCTGCTCTGCTGTCGCACCTGCAAGCACTGCTCCTATCATCATAGAAGCCTGAATCAATGCCGCAGTCTTATGCTCATGGATAAATAACAGCTGTTCCTGTGTTACCTTATCCCCCATGCTTTCAGCCTCTATATCAGCAGTCTGCCCACCTATCATGCCATAAATTCCTGCTTTATTTGCCAATATCTGCATAGCCTTTGCTACAGCCAGTGGCTGATTGGACATTTCAAATGCCTTTAATGCCGTTTCAAATGCAAAGTTCAGCAATCCGTCTCCTGCTAATATTGCCTCTGCCTCACCAAACTTCTTATGAGTCGTCAGCTGTCCTCTACGATATTCATCATTATCCATCGCCGGCAAATCATCATGAACCAAAGAATAGGTATGTATCATCTCCATAGCTGCCATAAACGGCCCCACAAGCTTTCCTTCGCCCCCAAACAAGCGATAGGTCTCCTGCATCAGCATCGGACGCAGGCGCTTTCCACCTACTCTCACGCTATAATTCATCGCTTCAATCACAGTCCTCTGCGGACCTTCTTCCTTCGGAAGATACTCTTCCAGTATTGCTTCTATTTGAGAAGTTCTACCCTGCAATTCTTCTTTAAAATTCATCTAAATCACCATTTTCATTAAAGTCGGAGGCCAA
>JAZNMO010000070.1:0-15531 GCA_045579665.1 Lachnospiraceae bacterium | reverse complement strand
CACCTGCTGCACCTGCTGCAGCTCCCTCAACAAGTGAGTTAGCTGTAATCTGATACTCAATCTTTGTGAAGCCTGCCGGAGACTCTGCGATATACTTTGTTGCCCACTCATTGTAACCACCAGCTACACGAAGTGCCTGATTACCGCTTGCAACTGTATAATCACCTGTATCCTCTAACCACCAGTTCTTATCATCTGCTGCAAAATTAACAGAATCTGTTACATCTTCACCATCAATAAATACCTTAACAGAGAAATCAGCCTCTACTACATTTCCTGCATTACCTAATGTAGGTGCTGTAAACCATGTATGATGTACAGGGTTCGCAAATTCAAGTCCTACTCTTGCTGTCTCTCCAACCTTAATTGTTGCATTTGTAGCTGTTACATCTCCTGCATTAGAAGCAGCACCATCACCATAATACTGAACTCCCCAGTCATTATCAGCCGCTGCATCACCACCAAATGCTACGAACATATCATATGTCTCTGTAGATGCTACAGGACCACCTGCTGCACCGCCAACCTTAATGCTGTTAGCTGTGATTACATATTCAACCTTTGTAAATCCTGTTGGAGATTCTGCAATATACTTTGTAGCCCACTCATTGTAACCACCTGCAAGACGGATACATGCATCCTCTGCATAGTCACCGGTTGCCTCTGGCCAGAATGTCTTATCATCTGCTGCAAAGTTTACTGTATCTGTAATATCCTTACCATCGATAAGTACCTTTACATCGAAATCAGCCTCTACAACACCGCTTGCTGTAACAACAGGAGCCATAAACCATGTATGATGTACAGGATTTGCAAACTCAAGTGCAACTGTTGCTGTCTCTCCAACCTTAATTGTTGCGTTTGTTGCTGTTACATCACCTGCATTAGAACCTGCACCATCACCATAATACTGGAATCCCCAGTCATTATCAGCTGCTGCATCACCGCCGAATGCTACGAATACATCATAAGTTTCTGTTGACTCTACAGGCTCACCTGCTGCACCTGCTGCAGCTCCCTCAACAAGTGAGTTAGCTGTAATCTGATACTCAATCTTTGTGAAGCCTGCCGGAGACTCTGCGATATACTTTGTAGCCCACTCATTGTAACCACCTGCAAGACGGATACATGCATCCTCTGCATAGTCACCGGTTGCCTCTGACCAGAACTCCTTATCATCTGCTGCAAAGTTTACTGTATCTGTGATATCCTTACCATCGATAAGTACCTTTACATCAAAATCTGCTTCTGAGAAGTTACCTGCTACTACAGGAGCTACAAACCATGTATGATGTACAGGGCTTGGAAATTCAAGTGAAACTGTTGCTGTCTCGCCTGCTTTAATTGTTGCATTTGTTGCAGTCACATCTCCTGCATTGGAGCCTGCACCTTCGCCATAATACTGGAATCCCCAGTCATTATCGGCTGCTGCGTCACCGCCGAAAGCAATGAACACATCGTAAGCTTTTTCTTCCGCTGCTACACTCATAGTTGGCACTGCACATAACATCATGGCAAATGCGAGCATAGACGCGAAAATTCTTTTCATTGTCTTTTTCATGAAAATAACCCTCCTACTTTTTTCGTGTAGCTTAATCGTTTAAGAAACTCTTAAATATAAGATACAGCTACCTCTTGATTACATAATCAGTTTAACGTATTTTAGAAAAATAAAAACCTTTGAATTTTAATATTTTTTACAGTAAAAATTACACATCATCTAATTTTTTAGGTATTTTCACTGTAATCTTGGTACCACAGCCCGGAATACTGTCAATATGTAAACCATATTCCTCGCCATAACATAGATTGATACGCTGATTAATATTACACAAACCTATACTGCTTACACGTTTTACTGCAGTTTCACGCAAACGTTTTCGAAGCTCCTTCAACGTCTCCACATCCATGCCGTCCCCATTATCTTCAACGGTTATCAGAAGCTTATCATCCTGGTCTTTCGCTACCGTTATCCGAATTGTACCGCCCTCCTGCACCTGCTCCATGCCGTGCACAAGAGCGTTCTCCACAATCGGTTGCAACAATAACGGTAAAACCTCACAACGACCTGTTTTGATATCTTCATCTATTTCTATAAAATAGTTAAATCTTTCTCCAAATCGGAGCTTTTGGATTTCCATATAAGTCCTTACATGCTCCAGCTCCTTATCCAATGTTGTAAAATTTGTTCCTGTATTCTCCAACACATACCGCATAGACTTTCCTAACAGCTTTATTGCCGTTGCCACCTCTTTATCACCCGCAGTAAATGCCTTCATACGAATGGTTTCAAGCGTATTATAAAGAAAATGAGGATTAATCTGACTCGCAAGCATCTTAAATTCCATCTTCTGCTGCTCATTAATTAATTCCTTCTCTGTCAGTCGGGTCTCATACACCTCGGCGTCCTTTTCCTTAATCTTACGCACCATAACCTCTAAGTCAGCAAACGCTTCTGATAATTCGTCCTTACCCTGCACCATCTGTTTGTAATCATATTCCTCATTACTTACCTGATGCATAACATGTCTTAATGTCAATACTCGCCCTGTAAAGAACTGCGTATAAGAATATACAACAATTCCCGGAATCACTAACGCTACTATAATAATAGCCGCACATATGTATATGATACGATTGATACTTTCATAAGAGCTTTCACTCCATGTACTGATGTATAACTTCGTATCAGATTGATACAACGACAATGTCGAAACCTGCACAAAGCAATTCTTACCGTCTATTGTCTTATCTCCTGCGTACTGAAAATACCTATCTGTATAATCGATATCCACAAACTGTTCTTCGCCACTTGCTTTCTTATCCGAAGAATAAAATATCTTTCCCCGATCCGCAGAGATATATGTCTGATACTCATTACTATTCACTCGTGTCTTCAAATAGTTATCGCTTAGTCGAATTACCAGAACCGCATGATAATCTGACTGCACCATCGGTATCCTTCTTATCAGGCATAAGTTCCAATAAGAATTCTGATATCTGTCAAAGCTCTCCATCTCCGTCCAGAACACACTGGCTGTCTGTAATGCCTGTTCATACCAATCAGTTCCCTGAATCTCCTCATCTGCATAATAGTATTGCTTATAATCCACTACATTCGGATTATCCGTATATACCATAATCTCTTCTATCTCCGAATGTGTATACACATAATTCTCCAAAACAGGATTCCTATCAATTACATTAAGCTGTTCTAACTTTGGCATTCCCGACTGCGAAAGTATGTCCTGTATCGTATTATCAAAAGAAATTTCCTCTGACAGATTATATAACTGGGTAGTAATCTCAAAAAGAATTGTTTTTACCCTAAGATTATCTGATTCCAGCAAGTCTCTATGATAATTCATCAGCAACCGACTTGTATTTACCAACAAAAAAGAACCTATTAGTGTAATCGGAATGAATATCGCCAGCACATAAATTGTATAAAGCTGTTGCTTAATATTTGCATTCCTCAAAAAGCCGAGCGGGCCCTGCTTACTAAAAGGTTCTTTTATCTTCTTTTTCTTATCTTTATTTATCTTCATTCTCTGCATTCCCCAACACAACCCATTATCACTCAACTCGTATATCATCAAGTTAAATATCTGATATTTAGGCTACATAATTTCTTTCTCTACTCAACTATACCATGAAGTGCGAAAAATGCAACAGGTTTTTGCTTCGGAACAAAGCAAAAACCTGTCACTCTCACATCTTATTATACTCTCTTTGCCAAAACTTCCTTCTCGTACTTCTCTACTTCCTCAAACCATGCCATACCTACAGGTGCACCGCATACCTCACAGAAGTAATCCCATACATCTCCAAACGGGAAGGTCTTCATTTCTTCCTGTACAGTCATAAGCTTTGTAAGCTGGTTAGTATCCTGTAATTCCTTCATCATGGCATTTGGCGATACCAATGCATACAACAATGCCTTAGACATGCTTCTGATACCATTTGCCCACGCAGAAATTCTATTAATACTTGCATCAAAGAAATCAAGCGCAATATAAACTCTGTCGAGAGCATCATTTCTAACAATTTCCTTTGCAAGCTCCTTAGTCTCATCGTCAAAGATAACCACATGGTCTGAATCCCAACGAACACCTCTTGTTACATGAAGCGCAAGCTCAGGGAAGAAGCAAAGCAATGCAGGAATCTTATCTGATACAACCTCTGTCGGATGATAATGTCCATTATCCATAAGAGGCAGACATCCCTCATGTGTTGCAGCAAAGGATAATGTAAACTCTGCGCTACCTGCTGTATACGACTCTACACCGATACCAAATACCTTAGACTCTACACATGGCTTCACCTTATTCTTATCAAATGGCTCAGCAAGAATTGCTTCAATAGACTCCTTATATCTCATTCTAGGTCCCATTCTGTCAGCCGGAATATCCTTATAACCATCACCTGTCCAGATATTCATTACACATGGAATACCTGTCTCCTCAGCAAAATACTGTGAAATACGGATACAAGCCTTACCATGTTCAATCCAGAACTTTCTTGTTGCCTCATCCGGGCTTGAAAGTGTTAAACCATCCTTAACCATTGGGCTTGAGAAGAAGGTTGGGTTAAAATCAATACCCATATTTCTCTCCTTTGCAAACTCTACCCACTTCTTAAAGTGCTTTGGCTCTAACTTATCTCTATCAACCCACTCGCCATCCTCGAAAATTGCATAGCAGGCATGTACATTAATCTTCTTCTTACCAGGACAAAGAGACATTGCCTTATCCATATCTGCCATCAACTCTTCAGGAGTTCTAGCCTTTCCTGGATAATTACCTGTTGTCTGAATACCACCTGTCAAAGGTCCATCCTGGTCAAAGCCCTTAACATCATCTCCCTGCCAGCAGTGAACAGAGATCGCTACATCCTTTAATCTCTCAATCGCCTTATCTGTATCCACGCCAACCTTAGCATACATCTCTTTTGCAGCTTCATATCTTTCCTTTACTGTCATCTTAAACACCTTAACCTTTCTTATATTATTTATTCTGTCTTACAGCTTATGCTGTGTATGTCTTTACATCAAAAGAATCAAAAATCATCTTTCTTGCCTGTGTCAAATCTGTCATCTCTCCTGCTGATAGCATCTGCACCGTCAGATTACCAATAACCGTCGCCTCAGTCGGTCCAGCATAAACGGTCTTTCCAGTCTCTCTCGCTGTCAATTCATTCAGATACTGTGCATTCGCACCACCACCTACTACATGAATGCAGTCATAGGTAACTCCCGTCATCGCTTCGATTTCCTTCATCGTATTCTTATAGCATACCGCAAGACTGTTATAGATTACCGCTGCCAGCTGGGCAATCGTCTCAGGCACCTGCTGTCCTGACTCACGACAATAATCCTTCACCGCTCCAACCATGCTCTCCG
Source organism: Lachnospiraceae bacterium (assembly GCA_045579665.1). Classification (GTDB taxonomy): domain Bacteria; phylum Bacillota; class Clostridia; order Lachnospirales; family Lachnospiraceae; genus COE1. The sequence goes on along the minus strand of JAZNMO010000070.1, from coordinate 10,130 downwards.
GTGCCATAAACACATCATCATTACAGTCAACAATAGAAGAAATATTCTCCTTCGATGCCATATTACAAAGCTCTGCGAAGGAATGAATATCATTAATCTCCTTCTTAAGAGACTGAATCATCCAAAGTCCCATAATATTCTTCAAATAGCGGAATCTGTAATCATAACCGCCTTCATTGGTAAAATTGCACTCCATACTCTTATCTGAGCAGTCAGCCTCCATTCGCTCCACACCCATAAGTGACCATGTGCCGGAACTGATATACATCGTCTGTGGTGCATTGGAAGGAACTGCAAGCACTGCCGAACCGGTATCGTGAGTTGCAGGCAATACCACCTTGCAGCTATAGCCAATCTCCTTTGCAATCTCTTCTGTCACATCACCAAGCACCGTTCCTGCCATGCGAATCATTGGGAACATTTCTGTTGGATATCCCAAGGAATGAATCAATCCCATATCCCAAGTCTTAGTTTCAGGACTTACCAGCTGTGTTGTTGTTGCATTGGTATACTCCACGCACTTCTTACCACATAATAAGAAATGGAAATAATCAGGAATCATCAGAAATGACTTCGCAGCAGCAAGCTCCTGCGGTTTCTTCTCTTTAATCGCCATAAGCTGATAAATACTGTTAAACATCTGCTTCTGAATACCGGTCTTTCCATACAAATCCTTTAAGGAAATGGTCTCATACACCTTCTCATCCATGCCCTGTGTACGACTGTCACGGTATCCTACTGTATTACCAATCACCTTGTCATCTTCATCTAATAACACAAAATCTACTGCCCAAGTATCAATTCCTACACTTACCGGAATCTTACCAAGCTCGGCACACTTACGCATACCTTCCTTAATCTCTTTAAAAAGTGCCTCTGTATCCCAGCACAGCTCTCCATCCTTCTTAGACATACCATTCGGGAAACGATGAATCTCTTCCAAAATCATCTTCCCGTTCTCCAGATGTGCAAGCATATGTCTTCCACTGGAAGCACCAATATCTATACCAAGATAATACTCTGCCATATGTAATCCGTCCTCCTGTCTGTTATTTACATAACCTTCTCTTCACATGCTACTATTTTAGGCAATTTTATCATAATAAAAAAGAACGCAATTTGTTTTGAAAAGTGTCCTTATTTGCACACTGTCAAAAATTGCGTTCTCATTTTGTTCATTCTTCCAACTCTCAAGTCATGTCGTTTTCTCAAGTCAAAGCTTTCAATATATTCTTATACTTCTTAAGATTATGCTCCGTCACATAGGTCCTGATAAAGGTATCCTCCTGACGCAATATCCTTGATTCTCCTGCATCTACATAGGTCGTGACATCCACTGTCTTCTTCCCTTTCTTCGTCATCGAGGTAAGGAGAGCAAACACAAACATAATAACCAAAGCTATGAGCAACAGCGGTATAAATGTCAGCCACCAAGGCATGCCCACTCCACAAAGTCCAAGCATTGAAGCCACAAAGAAAATCAGTCCCCAAAACGCTCCCTGCTTATACGCCTTGCCATAATCAAAAGGAATCTCTCCGACAACCTTTCCTGTCTGACCATTCACATAGAGAGGATACTCCTTACTGCCATAACGGTATCTGTAAACCCATACCGGAAATAACGCATAGCAAATCTGCTTACGTTCCAAATCCGGACGTTCCTTCACAGGTGTTACCAGTGTATAATCGTGTATCGTATTCTCCACAATCGCTTTCGCATCTTTCTTCGTCCGGCTCGCCGCCCTTGGCTCGAACATCATTGCACCATCATTATAATACTCACTCAAAAAGCCGGAAATATACTTCATATCAAAATCCTGCAAATCAGCATATGTATATGGCTCTATCAAATCCATCACATCATTGGGCATTGCTCGCGAAGCATCTGCCGGAATCAGTTCGAAGCTCATATCCATTTCACGCACCACTCGATACTCTGAAGTTTCCGTAAAAATCGACTTCCCCTTTGCCCAAGTTTTAATCTTCCTGCCAATTGCCTCATATTCATAATGTACATCATAATCATATGTCCAAAAGGGAACATAGCTTCCTTCTATCGTCTTAAGGTTTTTCTCCTCCAAAAAGGAAGCCGGCACATACTTCCTGTCCTCTACCTCTTTGGCAATCAGTTCCATAACCTCTGCTTTCGATATCTGAAAAGGAATCACAAGCTGCGGCTCATAATCCCCCTGCATTCTCTGCTCCTGTATCACATAATTACCACAATATGGGCACTTCGTTGCACTTGTATAATAACCCAGCTTCAATCGCCCATTACAGGAAGGACAAACATTCATGTCCTCTCCCAGCTTAATCTCCTGTGACTCCTCGGAATCACAATATGGACAGACCAGCTTCTTCCTTCGTGGCTCGTATACAACATTACCGCCACAATTCTTACATGCATACAGCATTTGTTTATCCTTTCTCTACGCCAAATCTAATCCTGTCTGCCATCTCTGTAGTGTTTTGGCGAAACGTGGTATTTTTCTTTAAATATCCTATGAAAATAGCTCAAATTATCATAACCTATAGCATTACCAATATCCGCTACTGTCATATCTGTATTCTTAAGCAAATACACAGCCTGCTGCAATCGTCTTGCCTGCACAAGCTCTGTATAGGTCTTGCCCGTCTGCTTTTTAATCATACGGCTCAGCCAATACAAATCATAATGCAGATTTGTCGCAAGCTGCGAAAGCTCACCCTCACGATAATTCTCCTCTACATAGCGCAGAATCGTAAGCGTAATATCCTCCTCTGTCGCATGGCTTCCTACCGTTACCTTGTCCGTATGATTCAACAGCTGCAAAAACAGCAATCCCATCGTAATCTGATTAATACTTCGCTTATTCTGCTGATTATTCATAATGGTCCATATCAGATTCTCTACAAGATTCTGTATTGGCAATACGTCTGCCACCTTAAAATGTAGATAACCTATCTTGCCGGCAGTCTCTCCCTTCAGACATTCCGTAACAAAATCACGAATAATATTCTCTTCCTCTCCAATCATTCGAAGTGTCTGGTCAAAAAACTGAGGAAGAACAATAAAATTCACAGCAATATCCTCCGCACCGGCCGGTTCAATCTCTTGAATGGCATTCTGACTCAAAAACAAAAGCTCTCCCTGCTGCAACACTACCCTCTCTTCATTGATATAATGTGTGGTAGCTCCCGAACACATGTAGATTACTTCTACATAATTATGAGTATGCTTCGGAAAGTGAATAAACCTTGTATGCGGTCTTACTGTAATCAGCTTGGTATGGTCCAAAAGCTTTCTGCTATCAAACACATTCCCCTCTGACTCCACATAAATTTTCTCATCAATCTCCAGCCTGCCATCTAAAATCTCTTGTTCTTCAGTTGTGATTCTCTTTAGCTGTTCTAATATATTAGCATTCATGTCATTCCATATCTTTGCTTCTCAAAGCTTTTCTTTCATCACTCGTTATATTAATCAATGCACGCACAAACTCTCTAAGCTTTTGTCTGACCTCCGGATCCATATTCGCCATCGCCCTAATTACCTGATTGGCATTCTTTAATCCCATTGCGCCAAGCTCCAACGTCGTCTTGGCCCCCGTCGCTTCAAACAATGCAAAAATCTGTTCCACAAAAAGCCTGCGTTGCTCTTCATTCTGCGCACTCAACCACTTTTTCAAAGCCCTATCCAATCGCATACTGGTATCAGACACTGACTCCAAATAAATAAAATCATTTCTTTGGACCTCCCATGTAGCTGCATCATGCTGCAAAATACCCTTTTGTGAGCTTACCACAACATCATACTGCTCTTCATGCCCCAACAGCATACCTACCACCGATGATTCCGGCACAATCGTACGAATCCTCGGCAGCATCTCCTGATACTCAGCAAGCCGCATAGTATCTTCCAAAAAACCGGGACCGTCATTATTATAAACCTGTATAATCTTTCTTCGAATTGCCTTGCTGCACTTAACAGATGCATATACCGCCAAATTACCGCCCTTAGAATGGCCGCCGACAATAATCCGCTTACGCCAGTTTCTACTCTTCATGGTTGCCTCTAAATATTCCACAGCCGCTGCCTGCGAAGGCACAAAAGGAAGGAAACTCATATTAAAGTCCTCCTTCCATCCTACAATCGTGTCATCCGTTCCACGATATGCAATATACATTGTTTTCTCATCTATCTCTATCGTTATAGCTGAAAACTGCTGTTCCAGCTCTTCGCTAATATAATTCACATAATTCGAGATACGCATATTGGCAAATCTGGGACAATCTCCCATCTTATAGAATAACAATGCAGATGTTCTGGTTAGAGACTTCTCTCTTAACTTCTCTTCCAAATCATACTTGGTAAAGAACCGGTCTACCGCTTCCTTAATCGTCATGGACTCAGAGCCAAATCTTTCCGGCATAATCTCATCCAAATTCACATACGCCATCCACGAAAGCACCAGATTATCTACTGCATTAAACGGGTCCTCCCGCAGACTGACATCTCCACGCCAATCCAAATAGTCTATAATATTCGCCATCGCCATCCCCCCTTATTGTGCATATCCTAATTCTCTTCTATAGGTATACAGCTCTATAATATTCTGTACACGACGTTTAATAATGCGAGGCTCATACGGCTTTATCACCATGTCTGCCACCTTATAGGCAAACGCCTTCCCGGCAGTTTCATCTGTCGAATCGTCCGTTACCACAACAACCGGAAGCGTATCCAACAACTGGTGCTCCTTCATGTATGCCAGTACATCAAATCCATTCACCCCAGGCATAATAATATCCAACAGAACAATCGCAAGCTCATCCTTTTCCTTTGCAATCATCTCTATCGCCTCTGCACCGCCGGCAGCTTCCAGTATCTCATAACGATCTCTGAAAATCTCGCCCAACATATACCTGTTAATACCCTTATCATCTACTACTAATATTTTGCGATTCATCTTCAAATTCAATACCCCATTATCCAAAATAATCTACCCCTTTATAACAACTCTTTGATTCGGCCGCTTACACCTGCAACCTCCTCATACGCCTCAGCTGCCCCCTCCAGTATACCCTTTCTCAAAATCTCTACCAGAACACTTAATGGCGCATGTATGCAGTCCAACCCAAGATTGGCTGCCATACCCTTAAGACCATGCGCACAATCAAAAGCATCCCGCACATTACCAGCCTCTATACTCTCCTGCAGCATCTCAAAATCCGGGTCCTCAAAAAACTCTGCCAAAAATGCCTTATACGCTTCTTTATTCCCTTTCATTCGTTCCAAAGCCTTCTCAACATCGACTCCCTGTCTCTTCAAAACATCCCAAAAATCTTCCTTCAATTCAGTAACCGGACCATTACGCATACCATCTAATAATATCGTAATCTGCATGGTCAGCATCTCGTCCAACGCATCCTCAGCCTGAATCTTATTGACATTCAGCATATATGCAATTCCCCAAAATGCTGACACAATCGTGAAAGCCACCATCTCGGGATTCATAGGTCTAAGCTCACCCTTTTCCATAGCGCGTCTAAAAAAAGCCGCCATCTTCTGTACAAAAGGATTCTCGTGAATTGGAATACGCCCCCGATAATACATCTGCATACGGATGGACTCCAAATCCATCTTACGGGTAGTCAGCATAGCACTCTTAAACATACGCTTCAAATTCGTCGCACAGTCATCCTCATCCCTATACAGTTCCTCCATCATCAAAAGAAATGGCTCTGAATAAAGAGCTGCCACTGCACCTGCCAACGCATCCTTATCCTCAAATCTCATATAAATTGCTGTATTCGAGCATCCGCTCTCCTTAGCAACCTTTCTAATCGTAAGGTTCTCATATCCCGACTCTCGAATAATACGAATCGCCGCCGCCAAAATCTTCTGACCAATGCTATCAGAAATCAAAGAATCCTTATCTGTAATCTCCCCATTTGACTTAACCATGGTTCCTCCCCTATATATCTAACTTAATCTGTAATTCCTCTTCTGCCTGATGCTTAAAATCCTCAACCTGCTCCGGATTCAATACCGGCAAATCCCCCAAGGACTTCACTCCAAAGGTTCTTAAAAACTCCTCTGTCGTACCAAACAGCAAAGGTCTTCCGGGTGCATCCAAACGTCCAAGCTCCTGTATCAGCCCAAACTCCAGCAGCCTATTCACCGCATGGTCACAGCTGACACCTCTGATCTTCTCTATCTCCAATCTGGTAACCGGCTGCTTATACGCAATAATAGACAACGTCTCCAACAAAGTATCTGACAACACATACTTTCTTGGTGCTTTCGCAACCTTAATCAAATATTCATACAAATCCGGCTTTGTGCAGAGCTGAAAAGAATCTTCAAGCTCTAAAATGTAGATTCCTCTCTCTTCTCCCTCATACTTAACATTCATCTGGGCAATCAATTCGCGAATCGCCTTAGGCTCCATCTCTAAAACATGTGCCAGCTTGGAAATCTCCACCGAATCACCCATCGCAAATAAAACCGCCTCTATAATCGACTGTGCCTTTATCTTATCCACCTTAGTACCTACCTTCTACTCTGTCTTTCCATGCCCGCTCTTACATCATCTAATCCTACTACGCAGCAATTGATGATGTAATCATAATATCCGTAAAAGCATCCTCCTGCTCAATAGAAATAATTCCCTGTTTCATCATTTCAAGAATCGCAAGAAATGTAACAATAATCTCCATCTTACTTCCCTGTCTCTCCAACAGTCCTCTAAAGCTAAATCTTTTATGAGTTCTTACATACTCTTCAATATAACTCTGCTTCTCCTCAAGATTAATCTCATCCTTTTCAATCTTGCCAAACTGACTTCGAATCGGGTCAATCTTATCCTCCTGCCTACGCATAACTGACTTGAAAATGTCATGCAGCTTACTAAGATTCATATCACCGATTAGTTCTTCATAATCAATTGGAAAGGTATAATCCTGTACCTCTTTAGGCAGCATAGGCTTCTTGTACCAGCTCTTCCCTGCATCTATCTGCTTGTCCTTTAATTCAAAAGACATATACTTATACATCTTATACTCCAAAAGCTTCTGAACAAGCTCTGCTCTCGGATCCTCTTCCTCGCCCTCTTCGTTCACTTCCTTTGGAAGAAGCATCTTACACTTTATATCCAACAAAGTCGCTGCCATAACCAAAAATTCGCTCATGACATTCATATCCTCTGTTTCCATCTTCTTAATATAGTCAAGATACTGCTCTGTAATCTCAACTATCGGAATATCATAAATATCAATCTTATTCTTCTCAATTAAATGTAATAATAAATCTAACGGCCCCTCAAACACTTCCAGTTTAACTGATAATGCCATACTTCCTCCCATACTCCGCAAAAGCGCATGATAACGCAAAATAATCCATGTTCTATTTTACTCAGAATTTCATAAAAAGGCAAGTGAATATCTTACGTAAACATGCAATTTTTGCAGCAAAATTTACACAAAAAGCAAAGTGCGCAGCATTACACCGCGCACCATAAACACAATACTTAATTAACATCCAATGTAATTACATACAACTGCGCCGGATTAAAGAAGCGAAGCGGAATGGTATGCGCTCCCATCCCTCTACCAAGCAGCATAGCCGAGTCCTCATGTCTGAAAACACCCCCATCATACTTTGGAAACAATTTCAAAGATGGAGAAATCACTCCTCCGACAATCGGAAGTCTCATAATTCCACCATGTACATGACCTGCCAAAACCAAATCTGCCCCCCAACGTGCATACTCTTCAAAATAGTCAGGATTATGCGCAAGCAGAATATTACACTTATCCTCTTTTGCAGCTCCGATATGTTCCTCCAGTACTTCCTGTGTCAACACTACTTTCTTCATTCTTGCAAAATAAGACCTTTCCAATTCCAATCCCGTCATACGGATATTATATCCTTCAATATCACAGGCCGCATCTGCAAGCACCGTCACATTAGGATGCTCTATCGCTCGCATCAATTCCTCAAATCGTTCTCCAAACTGCTCTCTGCGTATCTTTAGCTTAGTCTCATGATTCCCCATAGAATAAAAAATCTTAAAATCCTGACTAAGCTCTTTTACCAGATGCACTCCGGCATCAATTCCCGCACCCTGTTTCGAAGTTATCAAATCTCCAACAATCACCACAAAATCAGGCTTTGCCCTATGTATATCTTCAATCACTTTCTCATTATTACTGCCATATACCTTTCCATGCAAATCAGAAAGCATAACAAAGCGACATGGCTTCTCAAGCTTAGGAAGCTCAAAATGTTCCTCTTTTATCACATATCTGTTACCATCTATTAATCCTATTATCAGCATAACCACACCAATAACAGCAATTAAAAGCACACCTGCCCACATCCACTCATTCATATTTCAAAGCCTTTCTACTTCTATGACCATTCAACCTGTATAATATCTGACGATATTTATCATACCAAATCATAGACAAATTGCAAGTTTCTAAGACATACAGCTTAACATGTGTATACTCTTTTTACAGCATTATTTTTTCAAATACTCTTTGCAAATAATCCAGATATCCCGCCTTCTCCACAGCGTCCACCGTCACAAGCGGGATTCTTCCTATCTCTGTTCCCTGTACCATATATCGCAAAAATCCCGCCTCCTGTCCTTTGACCACAGGTGCTGCAAGCTCCTCAACCGGCTCATACAGCTTCTCTATCCCGTTAAAATCCATTCCTGCCGTATCTAAATAACGAAACTCTCCTTGCGGCACAACCATCACGGAAACCTCTTTACCCCCTCTGACTGCAATCGGCTCTATTCGCTCTGTTGGCACATCTGAATAAATTCTAGCTCTGGTAAATCCATACTCTAAAAGGCTCTTCGCCTCCGAAAATCGAATCCTAAAATCCGGTGCTCCCATAATCACCGCAATCAAATCCAGACCATCCTTATTCGCAGTTGCACTAAAACAGTATTTTGCTGCATCTGTTGAACCTGTCTTTAATCCTGTTGTCCACTCATACTGTTTCAAAAGCTTATTGGTACTGGACAATGTGAAAGTGGAGCTCCCCTTTCTTGTCACATGAGTAATGTCCTCCATCCAAATCTGCGTATACTCATAAACCTGAGGATACTTTGTAATCAGCTCTCTGGACATAATAGCTACATCCCTTGCCGTTGTGTGATGCGCCGGGTCTGAGCTCAATCCGCAGCAATCCAGAAAATGTGTATTCTCCATCCCCAGCTCTTTTGCCTTTTCGTTCATCATATTGACAAATTCCTTCTCACTGCCCGCAATATACTCTGCTACCGCCACAGAAGCATCATTTCCACTCGCAACCGCAATACACTTTAGCAGCGTATCTATCGTTTGTATCTCCCCCTCTTCCAGAAATACCTGAGAGCCTCCCATCGACTTTGCATATGCACTGGTTGTTACTTCATCCGTCAGCTTCACTCGTCCTTCCTCTAATGCCTCAAAGGCAAGCAGCAATGTCATAATCTTAGTAATACTTGCGGGACTCCTGATTTCATCCGGATTCTTCTCAAACAAAACCGTTCCGGTAGATGCTTCCATCAGAATTGCCGAAGGAGACTCCAGTTCCATCTGTAGTAACGGGGCTGCCGCTACGCACTTCCCACCTCCCATACATAATACAATCACCAGCATCACATACGCCATTAACCTTCTTATATTCATTTGCCAATCATCTCTGTCATTTTTCTTATATACAATTTATGAAAAAAAGCAATGCATTATTCCTAAATAACGCATTGCTCCACACCTTCTTATTTAATGATACGCAGACAAAATTCCTTAAACTCCTGCTTCTTCTCCCTAAGCTGATTCTTCATATTTGTCGCCATGATAAAATGATAAACAAAATCAAGTCCAACAATAAAGAATACCACCTGTAAACATCTGATTCCCATCGCCATAGAATAATTATCCACAAACTGCATCACCTTATCAAACAGGAAGCAGATAATAATGACTGCATAAAAGCCCCATGCAACGGTACTCTCCAAACACAAAATCCCTTTGTAATTAAATGGCTTATCATTATAATCCCACCAAAGCTCTCCAAAGAGTCTAATCATCAACCTTCCAACAAGATATTCAAAGATTGTAGCAACGATTGCTCCTACTAAATACAG